>NZ_JAAGPO010000078.1:0-42248 GCF_017104825.1 Burkholderia sp. Ac-20345
CGTGTTTCTCAGCAGCGCTGCGTTTTCAGCAGCAGAGAAGCGAGATTATGAACCGTGTTTCGCAGATCGTCAACAACTTTTTTCACTACATCGTTGCGACCGCGGGGCTCAACTTCCAGGCCAGCTGCGCGCTCCAAGACTTCAGCACACCACCAGCCCTGCTTCCCTCTTCCGCGCTGCGTTTCCGTTAGCGCGAAAGAGGCGTGATTGTAGGCAGCCTCTTCGATCTGCGCAAGGGGTTTCTCAAAAAAATATAAGGCCCCGCACGCTGCCGCGTGCGGGGCCTTATATATAGAAGCAGCGGAGCCCGTCAGGCCACACGCACCTGGCGCGCGACGATCTCCATATAGTGATCGAGATCGGGCGTCACCTTGCCCTCTTCCTTCGCCGTATCGTCCCAGCGGCGCAGACGCAACGCGTCCTCCGCGAACGGGCGCTGCAGGAACGCCGCCGTCTCCTCTTCACTGAAGATACCGCCTTGCAGTGCGAGGCTGCGCACCGAGTCCGGCGACAGGCTCTCGAAGTAGCCGGCGTCGGTGCGGCACAGGCAGCGCTTCGCGTCGACGTGCAGCCGGATCGGCTCCAGCACCGCGTCGGAGAACAGCGGCCGCAGGAACGGCAGCACGTAATACTGATGCAGATCATCGATCCCGCGCGCGCTCGGCGTCTCGCCCTGACGATTCAGCAGATGCCCGAGGTCGTGCAGGAACGCCGCCGCGACCAGCGCTTCGTCCGCCCCCGCCTCTTCCGCCAGCAATCCGCTCTGCAATGCATGCTCGAGCTGCGTGACCGGCTCGCCGCTATAGGCCACATGGCCATGCTCGCGATACAGCCCGTGGATCTCTTCCACCGTCAATGCCATTCGTTCACTCCCAAGGCAGCGAAAACGTCTTCAGGTTCGTGAAGCTCTTCATCGCCTCCTGAACGCCTTCCTTGTAACCCAGCCCCGAATCCTTGATCCCGCCGAACGGCGACAGTTCGATCCGGTATCCGGGCACTTCCCATACATTCACCGTGCCGACGTTCAGTTCGTTCACGAACCGCACGACCGCCGCCGTGCTGTCCGTACACACGCCCGACGAGAGCCCGAACGCCGTCCCGTTGCTGATCCGGATCGCGTCGTCGATCGTGTCGAACGTGATCACCGGCGATACCGGGCCGAAGGTCTCCTCGCGCACGACCGTCATCGACGGGTCGACGTTGTCGAGCACGGTCGGCGAATACAGCGCGCCGCGCCGCACGTTGCCGGTCAGCAGGCGCGCGCCCTGCGCGACCGCTTCTACCACTCGCGCCTCGAACAGCCTCGCCGCTTCCTCGTCGATCACCGTGCCCATTTCGTTCGCGGGATCGAACGGATCGCCGTACTTCCATGCGCGCGTCTTCTCGACGAGCAATTCGGTGAACGCCGGCGCAATCGAGCGCTGTACCAGCATCCGCTTGACGGCCGTGCAGCGCTGGCCCGAATTCCGGTACGAGCCGAGCACCGCCAGCGACGCCGCACGTTCGAGATCGGCATCGTCGAGGACGATCAGCGGATCGTTGCCGCCCAGTTCCAGCACGATGCGGCGGTAGCCGGCCCGCGCGGCAATCGCCTTGCCGATCGCCACGCCGCCCGTAAAGGTAATCAGCGACGCATGCGGGTGCGTGACGAGTTCGTCCGCGATCTCGCGCGGATCGCCGGTCAACACCTGCAGCATCGGCTCCGGCAGACCAGCTTCGTACAACAGGTCGGCCAGGTAGAACGCCGACAGCGGCACCTTCTCCGACGGCTTCACGATCACGCGGTTGTTGGTCGCGATCGCCGGCGCGATCTTGTGCGCCACCTGGTTCATCGGATGATTGAACGGCGTGATCGCTACGATCACGCCGTCGAGCGGCTGCCGCTGCGAAAACACGCGGCGCGCCTTGCCGTGGGGCGTCAGGTCGCACGAGAAACTCTGCGCGTCGTCACGCAGTGCCTCGACCGCCGCAAACTTCAACACGTCGGCAACGCGGCCGATCTCGTAGCGGGAGTCCTGTTTCGATAACCCCGATTCGAGCGTGATCAGGTCGGACGCTTCCTCGGTGCGCTCGCGCAGCAGCGCGGCCGCACGCTCGAGGATCTGCGAACGCTCGTAACGCGTGAGCGTCGGCCGGTACGCCATCGCGTAGTCGAATGCCGCGCGCACGTCGTCGACGCTCGCCAGCGGCGCCGTCCCGACACGCGTGCCCGTGTACGGGTCCATCACGTCGAGGGTGCGTTCGCGCGTCGCGCGCGTGCCGCACCAGCGCAGCGCCTCCGCGCGAAACGCCGGGTGATCGTGTCGGGGATGAGCCATCATGTCGCGACCCGGTTCAGCACGAAATCGAACACGTCGAAGTTGCGCGGGCGGCGCGCGGGATCGATCGGCTCGATACGGCGATTGAACAGCAGCGGCACTTCCTGCTCCGACACGCCGCCATGCGAGCGCAGCGGCACCGTGAGGCCCGACAGATCGTGTTCGCGCTCGCGCGTGCCGAGCGTCATGTCGCGGCGGCCGATCACGACGAGATCGCCGATCCGGTCGGCCGGCAGCTCGAAACGTACGGCAGCTTCCGCGTTGTCGAGCACGAGCTCGACGCCGTCGAGGCCGCCGACGCGCCACATCGCCTCGGCCCGGTCGACGCCCGGCGCCAGATAGATGGTCGCAAACGAGCCGAGCGCGCCGTGGTGTACGACGTACGGATCCGTGATCGGCAGGATCACGCGCGCAGCCTGCGCGCCGTACCAGCCGTCGAATGCGTCCTGCAGATAGATAACGTTCGGCCGCCCCGTCGCGGGATCGTGCTTCGCGTTCATCCCGTGATCGGCCGTCAGCCCGATCGCCCAGCCAAGCGCGTCGAGCTGCGCGAGATAGCTGTCCATCATCGCGTAGAACGCGTTCGCGCCCGCACTGCCCGGCTCGCATTTGTGCTGCACGTAATCGGTGGTCGACAGGTACATCAGGTCGACCTGGCGCGTCTGCGCAAGCCGCACGCCGGCCGCGAACACGAATTCGGACAACGCCGCGCTGTAGACGTCCGGTGACGGCAGGCCGACCCAGTCGAGCACGTCGACGATCCCGTTTTCCGCGAGATTCGCCTGCGCGGCCTTCTCGGCCGAAAAGCAGATGCCCTTCAGTTGCCAGCCGAGCAGCCGGCGCAGCTTGTCCTTCGCCGTCACGACGGCGACCCGCGCACCGGCGCCGGACGCCGCCGCGAGCAGCGTGCCGGCCCGCAGGTAGGCCGGGTCGTTCATCATGACTTCGGCACCGCGCCCGCCGTCGGCGGCCGGATCCCAGAAATAGTTGCCGCAGATCCCGTGGACCGACGGCGGCACGCCGCAGACAATCGACAGGTTGTTCGGGTTGGTGAAGGTCGGCACGACACAATCGGCGCGCCAGGCCGTGCCTTCCGCGATCATCCGGCCGATGAACGGCGCGACACCCGCTTCCACCGCCCGTTCGAGATAGTCGTACTCGCAGCCGTCGACGCAGACGACGACGGTCGGCTCAACCGGCATCCGGTAGTGACGGCCGTTGACGTCGACGGAGCGCCCTGCGAGATCCGTCGATGTGCCGGCTGCCGACGCTGCACCGGGTTGGCGCAATGCGAACGCGGCGTTCATGATGCCACCCGCTTGCCGCGCGGCACGCGCGCGGCGATCAGCAGCAGCGCCGCGAGCGACGCGCCGAGCATCAGCAGCGACAGCGCCGATGCCGGAAGGTAATAACCGCGCTCCACCTGGCCGATCACGACGATCGGCACGGTTGCAAAGCCGGGCGGATACACCGTCAGCGTCGCGCCGAGTTCGCCGAGCGACAGCGCGAAGCCGAGTGCGAGGCTCGCTCGCAGCGCCGGCACGAGCTGCGGCAGCAGCACGCGGCGCAGCACCATCGCGGGCGGCGCTCCGAGGCTCGCCGCCGCTTCGCGCAGCACGGTCAGTTCCGGACGCAGCGCGGCGGCCGCGCAGCGATAGCAGAACGGCAGGATCAACGCGAGCTGCACGAACACGACGATCGCGGCCGAGCTCGACAGGTCGACCGGCTTCTGGTGATACGCGATCAGCACCGCGAGCCCGAGCACGACGCTCGGCACGCCGTTCGGCACCATCACGAGCGCATCGACCACCGCGCCGAGGCCGCGACGGTCGCGCCCTTCGAGCGCCAGCGCGAGCCACAGCCCGAGGATCGTGCCGACCGCCGACACGCCGAAGCCGATTTCCAGGCTCGTCAGCAGCGCGTCGTATTCCGGCGACCCGAGCCGCTCGAACCAACGCAGGCTGTAGCCGGCCGGCAAAATCGTGCCCGACCACTGCGTCGACACGCTCGACAGCGCGACGACGATGACGGGCAACACGAACAGCCAGAAGCATGCGAACGCGGCCAGCGCGAGCGCCACGCGCGACGCATGCTTGAGCACCGTGTCGCCCCAGCCGATCTGGTGGCGCGGCACGGCTTGCCCGATACGGTATTCAGCGGACATCGTTCCCTCCCGTCGCACGCCGGTTCACCCGGCGATAAACCGCATACAACGCCAGCGACAGCGCAAGCATCACGACCGCGCCGGCCGACGCGGTCGGCAGGTCGAGGTCGACGGTCGCGCTGCTGTAGATCGCAACCGGCAGCGTCACGAGGCGCGCACTGCCGAGCACCAGCAGAATCCCGAATTCGTTCAGCGTCAGCAGGAAGCACAGCACGGTGCCGGCAGCGATGCCCGGCCACGCGATCGGCAGCACGACGCGGCGGGCGAGCATCCAGCCGGACGCGCCGAGGCTGCGCGCGGCTTCGATCAGCCGCAGGTCGAGCGTCGCGAACGACGCGAGCGTCGGCCGTACGACGAACGGCGTATAGAACACGGTCTGCGCGAGGATCACGCCGCCGATGCCGAACAGGAAATCGAGCGGCGGATTCTCGAGATGGAACAGGTGCTGCAGCGCGATGCTGATCGAGCCTTGCGAGCCGTACAGGAAGATCAGCGTGAACGCGACGAGGAACGACGGGAACGCGACGTACAGCTCCAGGAAACGCGTGACGAGCGACGCGCCCGGAAACGGCTTGAAGAACAGCAGCGCGGCCAGCAGCACGCCGAGCACCGATGCGGTGCCGGCGCTCGCGAACAGCACGCCGAGTGTGGTCAGCAGCACGCTGCGCGTATCGGGGTTGCCGAAGAACGTGCGGTACGCGGCAAAACTCAGCCCGTGGTCGCCCGACACGCTCAGCAGCACGAGCCGCACCAGCGGATAGACGACGAGCGGGCCCAGCACGACGATCGCGAGCGCGGCCAGGTGCAGGTCGCCCATGCGCTTGCGGCGCCGCGCGGCGGCGGCGTGCGCGGCGGCCGACGCGAGCACGTGCGGCGGCAGGCCGGCTTCAGGGCTCGATAAGGACGACATCGTCTGCCTCGCAATGCAGGGAAACGCGCGCACCGCGCTCGGGAGCCGCACCGCGGCCGCGTTGCATCGTGACGCGCACGGGCTCGTCGGGCGCCGCATCGATCGTCACCGCGATCGACAGGTCAGCGCCCTGCCATTCCACGGACGACACCGTGCCGTGCAACCCGCCCGCGGCGGGCGGCATGAGGGTCAGGCGCTCGGGGCGCACGCAGGCAACCTTGCCGCGCACTTCATGGCGCGGATCGCCGAGCGGGAAGATCACGTGCGGCGGCAGCAGGTTCGCCGGGCCGAGATAGCGTGCGACGTAGCCGTCCTGCGGCGCGTCGTACAGCTGCTGCGGCGTGCCGAGCTGCGCGATGTGGCCGTCGCGCATCAGCAGCGCGCGGTCGGACAGCACGAGCGCGTCGTCGCGGTCGTGCGTCACGCAGACGACGGTCAGGTTCGGCAGGCGCTCATGCAGCGCCTTCAGTTCGCTGCGCACCGATGCGCGCAGGTTGGCGTCGAGCGCCGACAGCGGCTCGTCGAGCAGCAGCACGTCCGGCTCGATCACGAGCGCGCGCGCCAGCGCGACGCGCTGCTGCATCCCGCCCGACAGTTGCGCGGGCAGGTGATGGCCGGCATCGCCGAGTTGCACGAGCTTCAGCGCGTCCGCGACACGGCGCGTCACTTCCGACGACGCCATGCCGCGTGCGCGCAGCCCGAATGCGACGTTCTCGAACACCGTCAGGTGCGGGAACAGCGCGTAATTCTGGAACAGCAGACCGAGATTGCGCTTGTGCGGCGGCGCGTAGGTCAGGTCACGTCCGGCAACGGTCAGCGTGCCGGTCAGGCCATCGGCCTTCACGAACCCGGCGATGAAGCGCAGCAGCGTGGTCTTGCCGCAGCCGCTCTTGCCGAGCACGGTCAGAAATTCACCGGCACCGATCGACAGCGACAGATCTTCCAGCACCGTGCGTGCGCCGTAGCGCACGCTCAGGTGTTCGATCTGCACGCCGCCCGGCGCGCCGGACCGCAGCGTTGCTTGCGGTTCGGCGGCGCCGAATGCGCCGGGATGGGTCAGGGTGGTTTCCACCGGGTTCATCCTCTTGCTCACAAATACAGGCGGCGTGCGCCGATCACTTCGGCTTGACGACGTCGAGCTGCTTGCCCGAGCTGCCGATCACGTCCTTCTTCCAGCGCTCGATCCACACCGGCTTCTTCGCCATCACCTGGGTCCAGTCGACCGGGATCAGCTTCACGCCCGCGATCGCCTTCTTGACCGCTTCGCCGTTCTTGCCGGCCAGCGGCACGTCCGTGCGGCCCGGGATCCCGTACATGTCCGGCACCTTCGACTGCACTTCCGTCGACATCAGGTAATCGATCAGCTTCTTGCCGGCGTCCTGGTTCGGGCCGCTCTTGATCAGGCCGATGCCGTACGGGAGCTGGAACGTGGTCGGCTGGTCGCCTTCCTTCGCGGACAGGAAGATCGGCTTGACGGACAGCGCGCCGTGTTCGGCATCGTCGAGGTCCATCTGCAGGTCGCCGTTCGCGACGCTGATTTCGTTACGCGACAGCAGCACGTTCAGGTAGCCCGTGCCCTTCGTGTGGAACTTCACGCTCTTCGACAGTTGCGCGAGGTAGTCGAACGCCTTGTCTTCCCCCATCAGCGACGTCGTCAGGATCAGCACGGCCATCCCGTCACCGGCGGTGGCCGGGTTCGAGTACGCGACCTTGCCCGCGTAGGCCGGCGACAGCAGGTCGGCGAACGTCTTCGGCTGGTTCTTCACGACATCCGGGTTGATCGCGAACGAGAAGTAGTTGTTCACGAACGTCGCCCACGTGCCGTCTTCAGCCTTCGCGATGGCCGGCACGTTCTTGTAGTTCACGCTCTGGTACGCCTGCAGCAGGCCCATCTGGCCGGCTTGCTGGATGAACGGCGGCAGCGTGACGATCACGTCGGCCTTCGGGGAATTCTTTTCGATGTTCGCGCGGTTGACGACTTCACCGCTACCTGCCGTCACGATGTTGACCTTGACGCCTTCCTTCTTCTCGAAGGCCGGCAGCACATCGCGATAGAGGTTCTCGAGACCGTCTGCCGTATACAGCACGACTGCGCTCGCCGCATGTGCGGGCAGCGCGGCGCCCATCAGACCGGCGACGCTGGCGGCCAGCGCAAGCTTGCGGAACGCGCCGGCAGCGGCGCGCGAGGGTTTCTGCAGTGTCATCTGACTTCTCCGTAGGCGGAACACCAAATGGCCGGGGCACGATCCGGCTCTCCTGTTATCTCTGGGCAGGGCCGCTCGACGGCCTGCCTCGCCGCCGCGCTGAGGTTAGGTTTCGCGCGGCAAGCGAAGGATCACAGCGTTCGATGACAAACCCGTGACGAATGCGGCGATTTCCAAAAAATGACACATTTTGCCAATATCATGCAAGTCATTCAGAAATGCCGCACGGCGTTTCTTCCGACCTTTGCAGGGGAAAACCATGTCCGATCCGATTCTTCTTACGCCCGGCCCGCTCACCACGTCCGCCACAACCCGCCACGCAATGCAACATGACTGGGGCTCGTGGGACACCGCTTTCAATCAACTGACGGCCAGCGTCTGCGCGGATCTCGTCGCGATCGCGCACGGCGGCGACGAGTACGTGTGCGTACCGATGCAGGGCAGCGGCACGTTCTCGGTCGAAGCCGCGCTCGGCACGCTGGTGCCGCGCGACGGCGTCGTGCTGGTGCCGGACAACGGCGCGTACTGCGCGCGCATCCTGAAGATCCTCGGCCGGCTCGGCATTGAAGCGATCGCGTTGCCGTTCGGCGAGGACGCGGCCGTCGATCCGGCCGCGATCGAAGCCGCGTTCGCGCGCGAGCCGCGCATCACGCACGTCGCGCAGGTGCACCTGGAGACGAGCGCCGGCATCCTGAACCCGCTCGACGACATCGCCGCCGTGTGCCGGCGCCACGGCAAGCGGCTGATCGTCGATGCGATGAGTTCGTTCGGCGCGCTGCCGATCGCGCTGGCGGGCAGCGGCATCGATGCGCTGATCTCGGCAAGCGGCAAATGCCTCGAAGGCGTGCCGGGGATGGGGTTCGCGATCGTGCGGCGCGACGTGCTCGACGCGAGCGAAGGCAACTCGCCGTCGCTCGCGCTGGATCTCCACGACCAGTATGCGTACCTGCGCAAGACGGGCCAGTGGCGCTTCACGCCGCCGACGCACGTGATCGCCGCGCTGCGCGCCGCACTCGATCAGTACCTCGCCGAAGGCTGCCAGCCGGCGCGAGGCGCGCGCTATGTGGACAACTGCCGGACGCTGGTCGAGTCGATGCACGCGCTCGGCTTCACGCCGTTCCTCGATGCGAGCGTGCAGGCGCCCGTGATCGTCACGTTCCACGCGCCCGACCACCCGGCCTACGATTTCCGCCGCTTCTACGACGCGGTGCGCGACGCGGGCTTCATCCTGTATCCGGGCAAGCTCACGCAGCTCGAGACGTTCCGCGTCGGCTGCATCGGCGCAATCGACTCGAACGATATCCGCCGCGCGGTCGCCGCGATCGCGCGGGCGGTCGAATCGCTCGGCATCGCCGTGCAGCGCGCATAAGCGCGGTACTACGCCAGCCGGCAGACCCGCCGGCGCGCGCAAAGAAAAAAGCCCGGCGGCCTTGCGGCTGCCGGGCTAACGCACAGGATCTGCGTGGAACAGGTGCTTACAGCTCGATCCGCTTGATGTCGCCGACGACGAAGATGTACGACGCCGCACCGATCAGCGCGATCACGCCGATGAACACGAGCGCACCGACGAACGACCCGGTCGACGCGACGATGAAGCCGACCACGAGCGGCGTGACGATCCCGGCGAGGTTCGCAGCGAAGTTGAAGATGCCGCCCGTGACGCCGAGCAGGCCGTCCGGCGCGATGTCCGACACGAGCGTCCAGCCGAGGGCGGCCATCCCCTGCGCGAAGAATGCGACCGACATGATCGCGATCACGGCCTCGTTGCTCTGCACGTAGTTCGCGAGAATGATCGTCGATGCGAGCAGCAGGCCCGCGATGATCGGCAGCTTGCGCGCGAGGTTCGCGGACTTGCCGCGACGCAGCAGCCAGTCGGAGAAAATCCCGCCGAACATCACGCCGACCGACGCGGCGATGAACGGCATCACCGCGAAGAAGCCGATCTTCAGCCAGCCCATGTGGCGCTCGGTGGCGAGATAGGTCGGGAACCAGGTCAGGAAGAACACGAGCGTCGAGTTGCCGGCGAACTGGCCGAGGCAGATGCCCGCGAGCTGGCGCTTCTTCAGCAGCTTGCCGGCCATCGCCCAGCTGAACGACTTCTGCTCGCCCTTGGCGCCCTTGCCAGCTTTGTCACCGTCCTTGCGCACGCCGTGCACCAGGCCGCCGCCCGCCTCGATATAGGCCAGCTCCTCCGAATTCGCGCCCGGATGATTGCGCGGCTCGTAATAGAACTTCCACCAGACCAGGCCGAACACGATACCGACCGCACCGACGACCCAGAACAGCGAGCGCCAGCCAAACGCCCCCATCAGCGCGAACAGCACCGGGCTGAAGAACGCGAGGCCGATGTACTCGCCGACGGTGTAGGTACCCGTCGCCATCGCACGTTCGTTCTGCGGGAACCACGTCGCCACGACGCGGCTGTTGGTCGGGAAGCACGGTGCCTCCGCGACGCCGAGGCCGAGACGGCAGGCGAGCAGCGTCGCGACGCCGGGCACGAAGCCCTGCAGGAACGTGCACAGCGACCACAGCGTCATCGACCAGTAATAGGTGACCTTGCTGCCGAAACGGTCGAGAAAGAGGCCGCCCGGCACCTGCGCGGCCACGTACGTCCACGAAAACGCGGAAAACATGATGCCCATCACGGCCGCGTTGATGCCGAGCTCCTTGGTGAGCTGCGGCGCAGCCACCCCCAGCACGGTACGGTCGAGATAGTTGATCATCGTGCCGATCGCGAGCAGCGCGAGAATCTTGTAGCGCGCCGAAGTGCGCCGGACGGTGCCGGACGCCTGCGCCGGCGCGGCGCTCGTATGGGTGGTGTGCTGCATGGTTGTCTCCTGGTCTCTCTTTCTGGAAGGGGGTCAGCGCCCGACGAGCGACTGAAAGTGATCGAACATCCGCTCGTCGTCGGGCGTGCGTCCGGTGAAGATCTCGAACGCGTCGACGGCCTGGTAGACGGCCATCCCGCCACCCGGCAACGTGGCGCAGCCGGCCGCGCGCGCCGCGTGGATCAGTTCGGTTTCGAGCGGGAAGTACACGATGTCGGCCACCCACATCCCCGCGTGGAGCAGTTCGGCCGGCAGCGGCAGGCCCGGATGCTTGGCCATGCCGGTCGGCGTCGCGTGGATCAGGCCCGTCGCGGCGCGCATCGCATCCGCGAGATCGCCGCCCTGCACGACACGTGCCGCGGGAAAGCGCTGCTGCAGTTCGGCCGCGAGCGCGGCGGCGCGCGTGCCGTCGACATCGAAAATCGTCAGTTCGGCCGCGCCCATCTGCAGCGCCGCGTGCGCAACGGCCGCACCCGCGCCGCCCGCGCCGAGTTGGACGACGCGCTCAAGCGACGCGTCGGGCAACCCGCGGCGGAACGATTTCGCGAAACCCGACCAGTCGGTGTTGTGGCCGATCCGCTTGCCGTCCTTGAACAGCACGGTGTTCACCGCGCCGAGCGCACGGGCATCGTCCGACAACTCGTCGAGGTGCTCGATCACGCGCTGCTTGCACGGGTGCGTGATGTTCAGGCCGTTGTAGCCCATCCGCTGCGCGGTATCGAGCAGTTGCGGCAGTGCGTCGACGGTCACGCCGAGCGCATCGAGATCGATGCGCCGGTAGACATAGCCGAACCCCTGGCGGAATCCTTCTTCCTCATGCATCGCGGGCGACAGCGAGCCGCCGATGCCCTGGCCGATCAGGCCGATCAGAAACGACGGGCGGCTCATCGTGCGGCTCCCTGCGCGAACAGCGTCGCCAGACGCTGCAGCGCGAACACGTAGCCTTCGGTGCCGCAGCCGCAAATCACGGCTTCGGCGACCGCCGACACATAGGAATGATGACGGAACGCTTCGCGGCGATGCACGTTCGAGATGTGCACTTCGATCACCGGCTTCGCGATCGCGGAAAGCGCGTCGGCGAGGGCCACCGACGTATGCGTATAGGCCGCCGGGTTGATCACGATGCCGTGCGTGTCGTGACGCGCGGCATGCAGCCAGTCGATCAGCTGGTGCTCGGCGTTCGACTGGCGGAAGTCGATTTCCAGCCCGAGCCCCTCGGCCGCGGTGCGGCAGCGCTGCTCGACGTCGGCGAGCGTTTCCGCGCCGTAGATATGGGGCTCGCGCGTCCCCAGCAGATTCAGGTTCGGGCCGTTCAGCACCAGCACCTTGTGCTTGCTCATGGTGATTCTGCTCCTAAAACAGGGGCGGACCGTGACCGGCATCGCCCCGAAAACATCGGAATTTGGCGCTAGTGTGCGCCCACGAATGCGGACTGTCTTTTCGGGTTTTCGCTAATTTGTACCACCTAGTTAGTTTGTATAATACGTATCACTAGCCCAGTAAATTCGGGATATGGCGTTCGCCAGGAATTCAACGACTGGTTCATTCAGGGCCGGTTCGACCGGCGCCATACCCCGCTCATCCGCAGGATTCGCCCATGCAGCGCTCGATCGCCACCGTGTCACTGTCCGGCACGCTCGCCGAGAAACTCGCCGCCATCCAGGCCGCAGGCTTCGACGGCGTCGAAATCTTCGAAAACGACCTCGTCTACTTCGACGGATCGCCGGCCGACGTCCGGCGCATGGCCGCCGATCTCGGCCTCGACATCGTGCTGTTCCAGCCGTTTCGCGACTTCGAGGGCGTAAGCGCGGCCCAGCTCGCCCGCAACCTCGACCGGATCAAGCGCAAGTTCGACGTGATGCATGCGCTCGGCACCGACCGCATCCTGGTGTGCAGCAACGTGTCGGCCGACACGATCGCGGACGACGGGCTGCTCGTCGACCAGCTCGGCGCGCTCGCCGAAGCCGCGCGGCAGGCCGGCGTGGTCGCCGCGTACGAAGCGCTCGCGTGGGGCCGCGTCGTGAAGCGCTACGGCCATGCGTGGAAACTGGTGAATGCCGTGAACAGCCCGCACCTCGGCCTGGCGCTCGACAGCTTCCACACGCTGTCGCTCGACGATTCGCCGGACGCGATCGCCGATATCCCCGGCGACCGGATCGCGTTCGTGCAGATCGCCGATGCGCCGAAGCTCGCGATGGACGTGCTCGAATGGAGCCGTCATTACCGTTCGTTCCCGGGCCAGGGCGACTTCGACCTCGCGCGCTTCACCGCGCGCGTGATCGAGTCCGGCTATACGGGGCCGCTGTCGCTCGAGATCTTCAACGACGGCTTCCGCGCGGCGCCGACCGCGATCACGGCCGCCGACGGCCATCGCTCGCTGCTCTATCTGGAGGAGCTGACGCGCGACCGGCTCGCGCAGGACGGCCGTGCGCCGGCCGCCAGCCAGCCGCTGTTCGCACCGCCGGCGCCGCCCGCGCACGTCGGGTTCCAGTTCATCGAATTCGCGGTCGACGCGCAGGCGGCGGCGACCGTGGGCGAATGGCTCGGGCGGATGCGCTTCCGGCTCGCGGGCCGGCATCGGTCGAAAGACGTGACGCTGTTCCAGCACGGCGCCGCGTCGATCGTGCTGAACGCGGAGCGCGACTCGTTCGCCGATGCGTTCTTCCAGCAGCACGGACTGTCGCTGTGTGCATCAGCATTCCGCGTCGACGACGCGAAAGTGGCGTTCGAGCGCGCGGCGGGCTTCGGCTATGCGCCGTTCTCCGGCCGCGTCGGGCCGAACGAGCGCGTGCTGCCGAGCGTGCAGGCGCCGGACGGCAGCCTCGAGTACTTCGTCGACGAAGCACCGAACGCGCCGACGCTGTACGAGTCGGACTTCGTGCTGACCGACATCGACGGCCCGAGCGAAGTTGGCCCGCTCACCGGTATCGACCACGTGTGCCTCGCGCTGCCGGCCGACGCGCTCGATACGTGGATCCTGTTCTTCAAGACGGCGTTCGGCTTCGAGGCCGAGCGCAGCTGGCTCGTGCCCGACCCGTACGGGCTGATGCGCAGCCGCGCGGTGCGCAGCGCCGACGGCTCGGTGCGGATCGCGCTGAACGCGTCGGTCGACCGGCACACGGCGGTCGCCGAATCACTCGATCGCTACCACGGCACGGGGCTGAACCACGTCGCGTTCCGCACGGACGACATCGTGAAGACGATCGCCGCGTTCGCTGCCGACGGCATTCCGTTCCTGCGCATTCCGCCGAACTACTACGACGATCTCGCCGCACGCTACGCGCTGCCGGACGAGCTGATCGACACGCTGAGCACGCATCACCTGCTGTACGACCGCGACGAGAACGGCGGCGAATTCCTGCATGCGTATACAGAACTGGTCGACAACCGCTTCTCGCTCGAGATCGTCGAGCGGCGCGGCGGATACGACGGCTACGGCGCGACCAATGCGGCCGTGCGGCTTGCCGCACAGGCGCAGCGGAGGAAATAAGGGAAGGAAGCTGACAGGAATTAAAGGGGCGAATCACATGCGCCGGCCCGCGGCTGATCCAAAGGGCCACATCCCACGCGCACCATCGTGGTGAATCGCGCGGCCGCGCACCCGCCCGCGCGGCTCGCCGCGATCGGGCCGGAAACCGCATTCCGTATGGCGTTACATCCGGTAACCCGTACCGCAGCGCAGCATTCCGTCGCCCGGCGTGGTTTTAAGAATCGCTTAAGTCTTCGACGGCACCATCCGCAACCAGTACCCGATGGTTATCTCGAAAAGGAGGAAAGCGATGAGCGCCGTAGAAGCACCCGCGGGCCGCCAGGCCGCGCCCCCTGCAAAGAAGACGATGCTGCGCCGCCTGCTCAGTCATCATGAAATCGCGACGCTGCTCGTGCTGCTGCATGCACCGATCGGCGCGAACGCCAAACCCGAACTGCCTGCGCTGCAGGAGGCCGGTCTCGTCGAGATGGTCAAGCTCGACACCGAAACGGCACCCAGCTTCCGGCTGACCGAAGACGGCACCGCCGTCCTGAAAGGGCTCGGCTACCGCTGAGCCGCCGCTTTCATCCCTTTCCCGTTTTCCCGCAGCACCCCGATCCCAGCGACTCGCCGGCCCTTTCGGCGTGTCGCGTCACCCTCCCCGCTCCTGCAGCATCAACCGGTATTCCGTCGGCGTCACGCCGACCGTCGCCTTGAACTGGCGCGTGAACGCGCTGTGATCCGTATAGCCGCATAGCGCCGCGACGTCGGTCACCTTGTCGTGCGTGACGAGCAGCGCGGTGGCCGCATCGAGCCGCGTTTTCAGCAGCACCTGGCGCGGCGTCAGGTGGAACACCTTGTGGAAGTAGCGTTCGAGCTGCGCGACCGACATCCCGGCCATTTGCGCGAGCTGCTTCAGGTTCAGCGGCTGCACGAAGTGATCCTGGATGTGCTGGACCACGTCGGCGAGCCGGCTGTACGCCGGGTGCGATCCCTCGTGCGCCTTCAGGTCGCGCGAGATGCCCGCGAGGCCGACCACCCTGCCCGCGGCGTCGCGCAGCGGCTCCTTGCAGGTCAGGCACCAGCCCGGCTGGCGGCCCGGATACAGGTGCAGCTCGAGCTGGTCCATCAGTTGCTGGCCGGCGTTGATCGTCGCCATGTCCTGCTCGAAATAGCTGCGGCCGAAGCGGCGCGGAAACACTTCGTCGGCCGTCTTGCCGAGCAGGTCGCGCTTGTCCTTGTAGCCGCAGCGCATCGCCAGCGTGCGATTGACGATCGCGTAGCGGCCGCTCGCATCCTTCACGAAGAACGCGACATCCGGCAGCGCATCGAACACCGGTTCGAGCAGGCGGAAGTGCACAAGCATCGCGCCGAGATCGGCGTTGTCGGGCTGGTAGCGCAACGTATCGGACAGGCTCATGGGCGGTACGGCAAGCAAGGTCGTCATCCCGGCAACCGCAATGCGAGTGGCAGATGGCGTCGATTATAGAAGCGCCCCTTCGATCGCGTCGCGCCGATCGCAAAGGCGGGCAAGTTGGTGGCGGCCGTCGCATCGCGCCGCCGATCGGCCGGCATCGACACGCGACATGCGACATACGTTGCGTGCGCAACCACTGCGCCGAGCGTGCGGCGGCCGGGCGCGAATCGGCTTGCGTCAACGCCGCAGCCGCGCATGCGCCGATGCCGACATGCCGTGAGCGCACGGGCTCGGCGGCGCACCCGCACTGCGCGCCCGAACTCGCCAGCATAAAAATGCGAACGTGCAGCGTCTTGGCGCGTTTGCGCATTCGGCATGACGATTTCGGCACATATCAGGGTAATCGACGATATGCCGATATCGTCGCCGGCCGCGCATCGAACGCGCAAGACGCACGCATTTTCGCTAACTAGACTTCGCTTCACGGTCACGAGACGACCTTCCGCCGCGGCAGCAATCGGCGTGCACGGCCTGCGGCATCGGCCACCACGCGCGCCGATTCCGGCACAGCCCGGGCAGCACGCGGCAAGCATGCACGGCCCGCGCATCGGCCTGCCGACAGAACCGTCTCGCCCGGTTTACCGGTGCCGGCCCGCCAGCCGGCGGCGGCCCAACCACGCCATCAAGGGGAAGTGAAAGTGAAGCTGAAGGTATCGCACGTCGCGCTGGCCGCTGCCTGCGCACTGTCGGGCGCGCACGCCATTGCCGCCGACGTCGTCAAGATCGGTTTCGCCGCACCGCTGACCGGCCCGCAGTCGAATTACGGCACGGACATGCAGAAGGGCGTGCAGCTCGCGATCGCCGATTTCAACGCGACGCGTCCGACGATCGGCGGCAAGCCCGTCACGTTCCAGCTCGATTCGCAGGACGACCAGGCCGACCCGCGCACGGGCACGACCGTCGCGCAGCGGCTGATCGACGACAACGTCCGCGGGATCATCGGACACTTCAACTCGGGCACGAGCATTCCGGCGTCCGACCTGTACGATCGCGCGGGGCTGCCGCAGATCTCGATGGCCACGTCGCCGCAATACACGGCGCGCGGCTACAAGACGACCTACCGGCTGCTGACGAGCGACGCGCAGGCGGGCCGCATCGTCGGCACGTACGCGGTGAAGACGCTGCGCTTCAAGCGCATCGCGATCATCGACGACCGCACGGCCTACGGCCAGGGCATCGCCGACGAATTCGCGAAGGCCGTCGAGGCGGCAGGCGGCACGATCATCAAGCGCGACTTCACGAACGACAAGGCGCTCGATTTCTCCGCGATCCTGACCAACCTCAAGGGAATGAACCCGGACGCGATCTTCTACGGCGGCGGCGACGCGCAATCGTCGCCGATGATTCGCAAGATGCGCCAGCTCGGGATGAAGTCGGCGTTCGTGACGGGCGAGATGTCGCGCTCGCCGACGTTCCTGAAGGTCGGCGGCGACGCGGCCGAAGGCGCGATCGTCTACATGGGCGGGCTGCCGAAGGAGAAGATGCCCGGCTTCTCCGGCTACGCGGCGCGCTACAAGGCGCGCTTCAACGAAGACGTGATCACCTACTCGCCGTACGCGTATGACGGCACGATCGCGCTGCTCACCGCGATGAAGGACGCGAACTCGACCGACCCGAAGGTGTACACGCCGTATCTCGGCAAGGTGTCGGTCAAGGGCGTGTCGGCCCCCAGCATCGCGTACGACCCGAAGGGCGACCTGAAGGATGCGCCGGTGACGATCTACAAGGTCGAGCACGGCGCGTTCAAGCCGGTCGATACGATCGCCGGCAACTGATACGCGAGACCCTGCCCCGCGCGGCGCGTCAGCAGCTCACCGGCTGCCCGCGCCGCGCGCGCTTTTGCACGGGCCTCGGCTTCGCGGTCCGAAGCACTCCTCGGCGCGCACCCGCGCGCACGCATTTCGCGCTCCTGTAGAATCCCCCAACCCGCTTTGACGCTTCGTCTCCGCCGCGCCCCATCCCGGTGCGGCGGCGCGTGTTTCGTGCCTCACCCGGCACGCGGCACGTTTCGACGATGCAAGCCGCGCCTTGTCAGTCCATGCCGATAGCGGGCCCTGGAGACGCAGCACCGACAACAACATTCGAAAACCGATCGTCCTGACCATGCAAGCTTCCGAATTGAGCGGCGTGCCTCGCGCCGCCGAACGCGCGCTCACGCGCAGCGACTACAAGACCCTTGGCCTTGCCGCACTCGGCGGCGCCCTCGAGTTCTACGACTTCATCATCTTCGTGTTCTTCGCACCGGCGATAGGACAACTCTTCTTCCCGCACGACATTCCCGACTGGCTGCGCCAGCTGCAGACGTTCGGCATCTTCGCGGCCGGCTATCTCGCGCGCCCGCTCGGCGGCGTGATCATGGCGCACTTCGGTGACCTGTTCGGCCGCAAGCGGATGTTCACGCTGAGCGTGCTGATGATGTCGGTGCCGACGCTGCTGATGGGCCTGCTGCCGACCTACGACACGATCGGCATCCTCGCGCCCGTATTGCTGCTGCTGTTCCGCGTGCTGCAAGGCGCGGCGGTCGGCGGTGAAGTGCCGGGCGCGTGGGTGTTCGTGTCCGAGCACGTGCCGTCGCGTCACATCGGCTACGCATGCGGCACGCTGACCGCGGGCCTGACGGCCGGCATCCTGCTCGGCTCGCTCGTCGCCGCCGGCATCAACAGCCGTTACTCGACCGCCGAAGTCGGCGCGTTCGCGTGGCGCATCCCGTTCCTGCTCGGCGGCGTGTTCGGCCTGTTCTCCGTGTACCTGCGCCGCTGGCTGCATGAGACACCGGTGTTCGCCGAGATGAAGGCGAAGAAGGCGCTCGCGGCCGAGATTCCGCTGAAGGCCGTGCTGCGCGACCATGGCCGCGCGGTGATCGTGTCGATGCTGCTCACGTGGATGCTGTCGGCCGCGATCGTCGTCGTGATCCTGATGACGCCCGCGCTGCTGCAGAAGCAGTTCCACCTGACGCCCGCGACGACGCTGTTCGCGAACAGCGTCGCGACGCTGTGCCTGACGGCCGGCTGCATCACCGCAGGTTCGCTCGCGGGCTGGATCGGCGCGAAACGCGTGCTCGGCATCGGCGGCATCGGGCTGGCCGCGTGCTACTACCTGCTGTTCGCGCAGGTCGCGCTCGACACGTCGACGCTGCCGCTCTACTACGGGATCGCGGGCTTCATGGTCGGCACGATCGGCGCGGTGCCGTTCGTGATGGTCAAGAGCTTCCCGGCCGTCGTGCGCTTCTCGGGCATCTCGTTCTCGTACAACGTCGCGTATGCGATCTTCGGCGGCCTCACACCGGTGGTCGTGTCGCTGATGATGATGTCGAATCCGCTCGCGCCGGTGGTGTACGTCGCCGCGATCTGCGTACTCGGCGCGATCGCCGTGCAGTTCTCGAAGGATGCGAAGGACGTGAAGGCCACGCACTGAGCGCCGGCGCGTACGCGCGCTCCATGAACAAAGGGCCGAATCCCGCGGGATTCGGCCCTTTTGTTTTGCTTCAGCGCAACCGCAACGGCGCGCGCGCGTGCGATCAGCGCAGGCTGCCGTACGTCGTGCTCGGCCGGCGCAGGCCGTCGATGCTCGCGCCGCCGGCGCCCGTGACGTACAGCAGCAGGAAACCGCCGGCGATCGCGATGTTCTTCCAGAAATGGATCACCATGTCGTGCTGGACCGCGGCGTCCGTCGCGTCCCAGAAATTGTGCCCGACCATCGCGGTCGCGACCGTATAGAACGCCATCAGCAGTGCGAGCGGTTTCACCTTGTAGCCGACGATCAGCAGCAACCCGCCGAGCCCCTCGATCGCGACGACGATCGGCCCGATCACCTGCGGATACGGCACGTTCAGCCCATGCAGGTAGCCGATGAAATCGCCGTAGCCGAGCAGCTTCATCACACCGCCCC
The DNA here is from genome assembly GCF_017104825.1 of Burkholderia sp. Ac-20345. Lineage (NCBI taxonomy): Bacteria > Pseudomonadati > Pseudomonadota > Betaproteobacteria > Burkholderiales > Burkholderiaceae > Burkholderia > Burkholderia sp. Ac-20345. Next base: position 19,259 of record NZ_JAAGPO010000078.1, read on the forward strand.
ACAGGAACAGCGCCGCCAGCGCCAGGCGCGCGAAAAAAATGACGCCGGAATCGACGGAACGCGTCATGCCTCTCTCCTCGTATGCAATTCGGCCGTCCGCGCGGGGCACGCCCGGGCGGTTCGGTGCCGCGCGACCCTGCGGGGCCCGCGGCAAATGGGCCAGCATAGACAGAGTTTCGGCCGTGTCCAAGAAAAAGGTTGTAGCAAATCTTTACACGGCGGCGGCCGCGCGGCCCGAAGGCGGCGGGATGAAAAAGGCGTTTAGCCTGCGTCGCTCAACAACACGCCCTTCTTGAAGATGAAGCAGCCGTAGCCGCGCAGCTCGCCGGTGACGATCACCGCGTAGGCCTGCTGCGCAAGCTCGTAGAACGCGAACCGGTCGACGCCCGTAAGCGGCACCGCGCGCCCTTCCGCGCGGTCGATCTCGGCCTGCACTTCGCGCTGCACGGGCGGCACCGCCGCCGCATCGCCGACGACTTCCATCCGCCATGCCGGCGTGTCGACGAACGTGTCGAGCGGCAGCACGGACAGCACCGCGCGCACGACGCGCGCCGAATCGGCGCCGTCGATCCGCAACGCGCGGCCGACCACCGTGTGCTCCGCGACGGATTCCGCCGGGAAATTCGCATCGCAGATCGCGATTTCGTCACCGTGGCCCATCGCGCGCAGCGTGTGCAGGATGTCGGCGTGCAGCAGCGGGTCGAGATTCTTCAGCATGTCGGCTAGTCTCCGGGATCAGGAACAAACCGCATAACGTTACCCGATCCCGGCGGCCGCTGCGCATGCATCGCTCGCGTCACGACGCCGCGGCCGGCATCTCGTCGATGAAACCCGTGACCGACGCGAGGCGGCCCGACGCGTCGACGGTGCCGAAGTCCGAACCCTTCACGATCGCCGCGCCGTCGGGCGACACGAGCGCCCACGAGAACCGCAGGTGCTGGCCGAAGCCGTCGATGTCGGTCGTGCGTCGGAAGCGGAACGCGGGGAAGCGTTCCTGCACGGCCGCGATCATCGCATCGATGCCCGCGTGGCCGTCGCCGGCCATCAGCGGATCGCGATAGGCCGCGTCGCTCGCGTAGGTCGCATCGATCAGCGCGCGGCGGCGTGCGACGTCGGGTTCGTTCCAGGCGTCGATGTAGCGGTCGATCAGGTCGGCGTGAACGGACGAAGCGGATGGGGCGGTGTTCATGGCGAGGCTCCTTGAGTCGATGAGAGGACGATGTCGCGAACGTGGCGTGTTCCGTATTCGCGTGCAGTCATCGTCGCCGGCCTCGCGCGGGCGGTCGATTACGTGCGGGGTAAGGAAATCACGCCGGTCGCTTCGAGCCCGTGGCCGCACCGCACGCCGGACATGACCCGCCATGCGGCAAGTTCTCCTCATCGTGCCCATCCCGCCGACACTTGCTCCGCCGCAATGAAAACGGGCGCCCGAAGGCGCCCGCATCGTCTGGCGGCAACGGCCGTGCGCGTCAGGTCACCGGCGCCGGATTGAACAGCGTCAGCGCATTCGCGAGCTTCCATTGCTCGGCCCACGTGCGGCGCTTGCCGCTCGCGACGTCGAGCATCAGCCGGAACAGTTCCCAGCCGGTATCCTCGATCGTGGCCGCGCCGGTCGCGATCTGCCCCGCGTCGAGATCCATCAGGTCGTGCCAGCGGCGCGCGAGATCGCTGCGCGTCGCGACCTTGATCACCGGGACCTGCGCGAGGCCATACGGCGTGCCGCGGCCGGTCGTGAAAATGTGCAGGTTCATCCCGGCCGCGAGCTGCAGCGTGCCGCAGATGAAGTCGCTCGCGGGCGTCGCCGCGTACAGCAGCCCCTTCTGCTTCGCGCGATCGCCGGGACGCACGACGCCGGCGATCGGCGCGCTGCCCGACTTCACGATCGACCCCATCGCCTTCTCGACGATGTTCGACAGGCCGCCCTTCTTGTTGCCGGGCGTCGTGTTCGCGCTGCGGTCGACGCGGCCGCGCTGCAGGTAGCGGTCGTACCAGTCCATCTCGCGGATGATCTCGCGCGCAACGTCCTCGTTCGCCGCGCGTGACGTGAGCTGCGCGACACCGTCGCGCACTTCCGTCACCTCGGAGAACATGATCGTCGCACCCGCGCGCACCAGCAGGTCGGCCGCAAAGCCGACGGCCGGGTTCGCGGTGAGCCCCGAGAACGCGTCGCTGCCGCCGCACTGCACGCCGACGACGAGATCCGACGCGGGGCACGTCTCGCGGCGGCGGCGGTTCAGCCGCTCGAGATGCGATTCGGCCATCTTCATGATCGAGTCGATCATCGAGTTGAAGCCGACGTGCGCGGCGTCCTGCAGGCACACCACGCCGCCGTTGTCCGCCACGCCGTCGGCCGCCACCGGAATCGTGCCGGGCGGCAGCAGGCGCTCGGGCTGCAGCTTCTCGCAGCCGAGGCTCACGGTCATCACCTCGCCGCCGAAGTTCGGATTCAGGCTGATGTTGCGCAGCGTGCGGATCGGGATGTCGGCGTCGGGTGCGTCGATCGCCACGCCGCAGCCGTACGTGTGCTCGAGCCCGACCACGTCGTCGACGTTCGGGTAGCGCGGCAGCAGTTCGGCCTTGATCCGCTTCACCGCGTGCTCGACCACGCCCGACACGCACTGCACCGTCGTCGTGATCGCGAGGATGTTGCGCGTGCCGACCGAGCCGTCGGCATTGCGGAAGCCCTCGAACGTATAGCCTTCGAGCGGCGGCAGCGGCGGCGCGGCACGTGTTGCGAGCGGCAAGTCGTCGAGCCCCGGCGGCTCGGGCATGCGCATCGTGCGTTCGTTGACCCAGCTGCCGCGTCGCAGCTCGACCAGCGCATAGCCGATCACCACGTTGTAGCGGACGATCGGGTCGCCGGCCGCGAGGTCGACCAGCGCAACCTTGTGCCCCTGCGGCACGCCTTCGCGCAGCGTCAGCCCGTCGGCGAACGTCGCGCCCTCGGGCAAGCCGCCGTCGTTGACGACGATCGCGACGTTGTCGTCCGGATGCACACGGATATAGAGCGGGGAAGCAGTCATCGGAATTCCTGGAGGCTATCGGCCATATTGTTAGTCATCATACGACATTCAACCCTGATCGGCGATGCTGCGTAAACCCTTATCCGGAAAGACCCTACTATTTATCCACCAGCAAACCGCTTGCGTCACCCCTCCCCTCGTTGTACGATGACATACAACGACATCGCCAATGTGGCCCGTATGCCGTTCCCGACGAACCCAGCACTCGCGCTAGACGGACGACCCAACCATGACCTCACCGCAAGAACTCAAACAGATCATCTCCCACGGCCTGCTGTCGTTTCCGCTGACGGATTTCGACGCCGACGGCAGCTTCCGCCCGTCCACCTATGCCGAGCGCCTGGAATGGCTCGCGCCGTACGGTGCGAGCGCGCTGTTCGCGGCCGGCGGCACCGGTGAATTCTTCTCGCTCACGCAGCGCGAGTATTCGGACGTGATCCGCGTCGCGACGGAAACCTGCAAGGGCAAGGTGCCGATCCTCGCCGGCGCGGGCGGCGCGACGCGCGTCGCGATCGAATATGCGCAGGAGGCCGAGCGCCTCGGCGCGAGCGGCGTGCTGCTGATGCCTCATTACCTGACCGAAGCGAGCCAGGAAGGGATCGCCGAACACGTCGAGCAGGTGTGCCGCGCGCTGAAGATCGGCGTCGTGGTGTACAACCGCGCGAATTCGAAGCTGAACGCCGACATGCTCGAGCGCCTCGCCGATCGTTGCCCGAACCTGATCGGCTTCAAGGACGGCGTGGGCGAAATCGAAAGCATGGTGACGATCCGCCGCCGCCTCGGCGACCGGTTCGCGTACCTCGGCGGCCTGCCGACGGCTGAAGTCTATGCCGCCGCGTACAAGGCGCTCGGCGTGCCCGTGTATTCGTCGGCCGTGTTCAACTTCATCCCGAAGACGGCGATGGAATTCTACGAAGCGATCGCGAAGGACGACCACGCAACGGTCGGCCGCCTGATCGACGAGTTCTTCCTGCCGTACCTGAAGATCCGCAATCGCCGCGCGGGCTATGCGGTCAGCATCGTGAAGGCGGGCGCGAAGCTCGTCGGCCACGACGCAGGCCCGGTACGCGCACCGCTCATCGACCTCACTGACGAAGAAGCGGCGGAGCTCGACGTGCTGATCAAGAAGATGGGCCCGCAGTAAGCGGGCGCGGCCGGTAGCGCGGGCCTTCATCGGCCGCTGCCGGCAGTTTTGCATCGCGGCCGGCGCTTGCCGGCCGCGACCGTTCGTATCCTCTCCGCGACCACGCACGCATCCGCCGCGATGCGTGCCGCAACCATCACATCTGCGTGATGATCCCGACGATCCGGTGGCGCACGTTCGCGAGCCTGACCCGCGTCGCCTCGATCTGCCCCTGCGTGCCCGCACGCGCACGTGTATTCGATTCGCCGTCGAGGATTTGCCCAAGCACGTCGCGGTCGACAACCGCATCGAAGAACCGGCCGACCGTGATCGTCGCCGACTGCTTTGCGGTCGCGAGCTGGCTGTTCGTCTGGGTCAGCGCTTCGGTGCGCAGGCTCGGGTCGCGTTCGTCGATGCCGCGCCGGTACTGGAGCGCGAACACCAGCGCTTCCATGTCCTGCCGGAAACGGCGGACGGCCTGCCCGAACACGAGCGAATGCGCGTCGGAACCGGTGACGAGCCGCCCCTGGTTGATCGTCACGTCGAATTCGCTGCCGCCGAGGTCGCGCTGGAATTCCAGCAACGCATTCGCGAGCACGCGCCCTTCGCTGTATTGGCCGATCTGGGTGCGCACGGATTTCGCGACGTCGCCGATCGCTTTCCACAATCCGGCCGCGAACAGGTGATCGCCACGCTTGTTGATGTTCATGGATTTCGTTCCCTCTTGGTCTTTTTCTCGATCTCTCAGGTTTCGCCTGCGGGCCTGGCGGCCCGAGGCTTCGGTACTGTAGGAGAAAAACGGGTGAGGCGGAAGGCAGAACGATCGACGGCACGTTCCCTACGCACCATCGCGCCCCGAAAGGCCTGACCGCCTGTCACGCCGACACGATGCCCGTGCATCCGCCTGCTGACAGAGAGCATCACTATCAGCATCAATTGATGCCATAATTGATGCGATAATCCTTTCGGGAGCTCGCCATGCGCACCACCTTATCCCTTGACGACGCGCTGCTCGCCAAAGCACAGCAATTGACCGGCGTCACCGAGAAATCGGCACTGGTGAGAGAAGCGCTGCGCGCACTGATCGCTCGCGAAAGTGCACGGCGACTCGCTCGCCTCGGCGGCACGGAACCCGACCTCGAATCCGTCCCGCGCCGCCCATCGGAGCCCGCATGATTCTTGTCGACACCTCGGTCTGGATCGACCATCTGCGCGCCGGCGACATAACGCTCACCGCGCTGCTGGAAACCGAACGGGTATTGATCCACCCCTTTGTCGTCGGTGAACTCGCGCTCGGCAGCCTGCGCGATCGCCAGACCGTGCTGGACGCGCTACGCGATCTCCCCGTCGCCATCTCGGCAACCGACGATGAAGTTCAACGCATGATCGACGTCGTGCCGCTCCATGGGCTCGGTATCGGCTACATCGACGCACACTTGCTCGCTTCGGTCCGACTGACCAGCGGCAGCAAGCTGTGGACTCGCGACCGGCGCCTGCTGGCCGCAGCCGATCGCCTGGGGCTTGTCGCACATCCCGCTCACTGACCCGGCGACGCGAAAGCCGGCCATGCAAAAAGGCGGAAGCGGCCAACCGGCCCCTTCCGCCTTTCCGTTTGCGGACTTCATCCCGGCGCTTGTGCCGCCGGGATCCAACCTTCAGCCGCGCCCGTCAGTCACTCCGCCTTTCCGTCCCGCAGCCGCGCAATCGCGAGCGGATTGCTTTCCTGCAGCCCTTCCGGCAGCAGATCGTCCGGGAAGTCCTGATAGCACACCGGCCGCAGGAAACGCTCGATCGCCGTCGCACCGACCGACGTGACGGCCGGGTTCGACGTCGCCGGGAACGGCCCGCCGTGCACCATCGCATCGCACACTTCGACGCCGGTCGGATAGCCGTTCACGAGCAGGCGCCCCGCCTTGCGTTCGAGGATCGGCAGCAGCCGGCGCGCGAGCGGCTTGTCGTCGGCGTCCATCTGCAGCGTGGCGGTCAGCTGGCCTTCGAGCGCTTCGAGCACGCGCGCGACTTCGTCGAGATCGCGGCAGCGCACGATCAGCGATGCCGGACCGAACACCTCGTGGCTGAACGCCGGTTCGGCCAGAAACGCCTGCGCGCCGACTTCGTACAGCGCGCCGCCGGCCTGGCAGTCGGTCTGCGCCGCCTCGCCCGCGCCGATCTCGCGCACGCCCGGCAGTTCGGCCAACTTGCCGCGGCCGTTGCGATACGCATCGGCAATGCCGCGCGTGAGCATCACGCCGGCCGGCTTCTTCGCAAGCGCCTGCGCGGCGACGGTTTCGAAGCGGTCGAGATCGGGGCCGTCGATCGCGAGCACGAGGCCCGGGTTGGTACAGAACTGGCCGACGCCGAGCGTCAGCGAATCGACGAAGCCCGTCGCGATCGCGTCGCCGCGCGCGGCGAGCGCCGCCGGGAACAGCACGACGGGGTTGATGCTGCTCATTTCCGCGTAGACGGGAATCGGCTGCGGGCGGGCGTTCGCGAGCTGCACGAGCGCCATGCCGCCCTGCCGCGACCCCGTGAAGCCGACCGCCTGGACCGCCGGATGGCTGACGAGCGCTGCGCCGATCACGCGGCCGGGGCCGACCAGCAGCGAGAACACGCCGGCCGGCATCCCGGTTTTCGCGACGGCGGCGCGGATCGCGCGGCCGACCAGCTCGGACGTGCCGAGGTGCGCCTCGTGCGCCTTCACGATCACCGGGCAACCGGCCGCGAGCGCCGATGCCGTATCGCCACCGGCCACCGAGAACGCGAGCGGGAAATTGCTCGCACCGAACACGACGACGGGGCCGAGCCCGACTTTCTGCAGCCGCAGGTCCGAACGCGGCAGCGGCGTGCGTGCCGGCTGCGCGGGATCGATCGACGCGGCAAGGAAACGCCCGTCGCGCACGACGCGCGCGAACAGCCGGAGCTGGCCGACGGTGCGGCCGCGCTCACCCTGCAGCCGCGCGACAGGCAGGCCCGTTTCGGCGTGCGCGCGCTCGATCAGCGCGTCGCCGAGCGCGACGATTTCATCCGCGATCGCGTCGAGAAACGCCGCGCGGGCCGCGAGCGGCTGCGCGCGGTACGCGTCGAACGCATCGCGCGCGAGTTCGCATGCGCGCTCGACGTCGGCCTGCGTCGCGACGCCGAATGCCGGCGCGTCGATCGACGCGCCCTTCGACGGGTCGAACGCGCGCAAGGTACCGGCCGAGCCGGCCACCGCATCGGCGCCGATCAGCATCTCTCCAGTCAGTTGCATGGGGTGTGCTCCGTGGTTCGGGAATAGATCGCTCATTGTAGCTCAACAGATACGATGTCCGCCCACCAAACATCAATATTCACGTGATCTGCCGGACCTCAGCCGAAACGCGCAGAACCCTTATTCCACGGGCAAACCCCCGTGATATTTACCATTTAACGACATCAGCCAGAGGGAAAACCCGAGGTTTCTGCGTCTGATTATTGCCAATAAACTGCCGCCATGTCATACGACGACGTACATTAAAGTGCCTAATCAGACCCCCTCTCGCGAGCTTCCGCTCGACCTCGCGCGCACCGCGCGCCGGACCGCCGTGCGCTACTGGATCCTGGCGATGCTGTTCGTCGTCACGACGCTCAACTATGCGGACCGCGCGACGCTGTCGATCACCGGCACGCCGATCCGCAAGGCGTTCGGCATCGATCCGGTGACGATGGGCTACATCTTCTCGGCGTTCAGCTGGGCGTACGTGCTCGCGCAACTGCCGAGCGGCTGGCTGCTCGACCGCTTCGGCGCGCGCCGCGTGTATGCGGCCAGCATCTTCCTGTGGTCGGCGTTCACGCTACTGCAGAGCACGATCGGCCTCGGCGGCAGCGCCGCGTTCGCGGTCGCCGCACTGTTCGCGATGCGCTTCGCGGTCGGCATCGCCGAAGCACCGGCCTTTCCCGCGAACGCGAAAGTCGTCGCGAGCTGGTTCCCGACCGCCGAACGCGGCACCGCGTCGGCGATCTTCAACGCCGCGCAGTACTTCGCGGCCGTGGTGTTCTCGCCGCTGATGGCGTGGCTCACGCACGCGTACGGCTGGCATCAGGTGTACCTGTGGCTCGGCCTCGCGGGCATCGCGCTCGCGTTCCTGTGGCTGCGGGTCATGAAGGATCCGGCCGACCATCCGGCCGTGAACCACGCGGAACTCGAGCACATCGAGCAGGGCGGCGGACTGGTGCGCACCGTCTCGCGCAGCAGCAACGGCGCGCGTTCGGAAGGCAGCCGCGTGGCCGGCTGGTACTACGTGCGCCAGTTGCTGTCGAACCGGATGCTGATCGGCGTATACCTCGGCCAGTACTGCGTGAACGTGCTCACGTACTTCTTCCTCACGTGGTTCCCGATCTACCTCGTGCAGGCGCGCGGAATGTCGCTGCTGAAGGCCGGCTTCATGACGTCGCTGCCCGCGATCTGCGGGTTCCTCGGCGGCGTGCTCGGCGGGATGCTGTCGGACGGGCTGATCCGCCGCGGCGTGTCGCTCACGCTCGCGCGCAAGATCCCGATCGTCGGCGGGATGGCGCTGTCGATGGTCATCATCGGCTGCAACTACGTCGACAGCGAAGTGCTCGTGATCGTGCTGATGGCCGTGTCGTTCTTCGGCAAGGGGATCGGCTCGCTCGGCTGGGCCGTCGTCGCGGATACCGCGCCGAAGGAAGCGATCGGCCTGTCGGGCAGCCTGTTCAACATGTTCGGCAACACGGCCGGCATCGTCGCGCCGATCGCGATCGGCTACCTCGTGGGCGCGAGCGGCTCGTTCAACGGCGCACTCGTGTTCGTCGGGCTGAACGCGCTCGTCACCGTGTTCAGCTATCTCGTGATCGTGAAGGACATCAGGCGCGTCGAACTGCGTCATCGCGACGCGTGAAGTTCGACCTCGATAAAAAACGGCGGCCGCGTAAAACCGGCCGCCGTTTTTGCATCAGGTATCCGCGGTCAGGTCGACGCATGCGCGACGCGCAGCATGTCGTGCACGCCGGACGTCATCAGCGCGAGAAACGCGAGCAGGCCGACGTAGCAGAGCGCGTACGTCGTCTTCGTCTCGATCGACGTCGCATAGTACACGCGGTTCTCCGGCGCGTCGGGATCGTAGCGCCACGCATGCCTCAACTGCGGCAGCGCGAGGATCGCCATCACGATCAGCAACGGGCTCGGACGATACACGAACAGCGCGATCAGCACCGGCACGCCCGCGAACCAGATGCGCGGCGACAGCACCGCGGTGATCCGCCCGCCGTCGAACGGCGACAGCGGAATCATGTTGAACAGGTTCAGGAAGAAGCCCGTGTACGACAGCGCGAGCAGCAGGTTGCTGTCGTAGTGGCGCGCGGCCGCGTAGCAGGCCAGCGCACCGAGCGTGCCGACGAACGGCCCGGCGAGCCCGACGTACGCCTCGGTTTCCGCGTCGTGCGGCATCTCCTTCAGCTGGATCCACGCGCCGACGAACGGGATGAAGGTCGGCAGCCCGACATCGAGCCCGCGCCGCTGCGCGGCGATGTAGTGACCGGCCTCATGCACCAGCAGCAGTGCGACGAAACCGGCCGCGAACCGCCAGCCGTAGAACAGCGCGTAGACCGCGATCGACGCCAGCATGGTGCCCGCCGACACGAGCACCTTGCCGAGCTTGAGGCCGCCGAAGATCAGCAGCAACAGCTTCGTCATTCCTTGCGCTCCGCACCGGATGCGTCGGACGCATCGGCGACGGCCGGCACCGCGGCCGCCTTCGGCTTGCGCCCGAAGAAGCGCTTCAGCGCCGCGCCGCCGGCCAGCAGCGCGATCGCGCCGACCTTGAAGAACTTCACCGCGAACGCGCCGATCAGCGCGAGCAGGCCGAGCTTCTTCGCGCCGACGCCGACGATCAGCGCCGCGAGGCCGTACTCGGCGACGTGGTCGGTCGACTTGTTGAAATCGGCGTAGCGCTTGCCGTCGTTGAAGCTGATGTTCGACAGCAGCTCGTCGGCCGACGCCTTGTACTTCGGCAGATCGACGAGCGTCGACGCCATCGTCAGCGACAGGTAGCCGTCACGGCCGAGCACGAGCGTCCGGTAGTTCACGCCGTCGTTTTCAGCGTTCGGGGCCGCGCCCTTGTCGCGGATGATCGCGGACCACACGAGCCGGTGCGAGGCCGCGTCGTACGCGGGCGCCTTCGCCCAGCCGACCACCTCGGTTTCCGGCAGGCCGCGCTCCTTGCGCCCGGGGTTGTCTTCCTCGGTGCCCGCCTGCAGGCTCTTCAGCAGCTCGTCGGGCTTCCAGTCCTTCGCGTCGTCGTCGCGGATATAGCCACTCGGCTCGAACGACACGACCGAGATCCAGTCGGCATCGGGATCGTCGGGCAGCACGAGGCCGACCAGCTTCGTTTCATCGATCGAGTTGCCCATCGAGCGCAGGTAGCGGCCGGCTTCGGCGGCCGGCACGAACGATTCGCCGGCTTTCAGCTTCAGCACGGCTTCGTGTTTCACGTCGATGTCGGTCGGGCCCTTCACGACCGCGTCGTTGGCGGCCGCGGCGGCGGCCCTCATTTCCACCTGCGCAGCTTCGGTCTGCGCGTGGCCGGTGGTCGCGGCGAATGCAAGCGTCGCCACGCAGGCGAGCCGGACGGCAAGTCTTTTCATTGTTGGATTCCCCTGGAATGCCTTGTCGTAAATATGCACGGCACCGGCCCAGGCGTTTTCAATCGCGGGTCCGGCGTCGTCTCTCAGTTGGCACGGGGGCTATGGTAACGCAGCGCGGTGACACGCCCGGGGAACGGCGCGATGCTTACGTCGCAGGTAATGCCCAAGGGGCACGGGATTGCCTATCATCTGCAGCATGAACCCGACCGCCGCCCTCCATTCGCCCTCCCCGTCCGCCGGCCGCGCGCCCGGCATCGGCCCGCTGCTGCGCACGTGGCGGCAACGCCGGCGCCTGAGCCAGATGGCGCTCGCGCTCGACGCGGAAGTCTCCGCGCGCCACCTGAGTTTCGTCGAATCCGGCCGCGCGCAGCCGAGCCGCGAGATGGTGCTGCATCTCGCGGAGCGTCTCGACGTGCCGCTGCGCGAGCGCAATGCGCTGCTCGTCGCGGCCGGCTTCGCGCCGCTGTTTCGCGAACGGCCGTTTTCGGACCCGCAACTGGATGCCGCGCGCCATGCGGTCGAAGCCGTGCTGCGCGGCCACGAGCCCTACCCGGCGCTCGCCGTCGACCGTCACTGGACACTGCTCGCCGCCAACCGCATGCTCGGCGCGCTGGTCGCGCAGGCCGATCCGTCGCTGCTGCAGCCGCCCGTCAACGTGCTGCGGCTGAGCCTGCATCCGGACGGCCTCGCGTCGCAAATCGTCAACTGGCATGAATGGCGCGCGCACATCCTGCATCGGCTGCAGCGGCAGATCGATGCGAGCGGCGACCGCATGCTGCACACGCTGCGCGACGAACTCGCCGCGTATCCGGCGCCGGCCGGCCAGCCCGACGACACGCACGCGCGCACCGACTTCGCGGATATCGCCGTGCCGCTGCGGCTGCGCACGTCGGCCGGCGAACTGACGTTCTTCAGCACGACGACCGTGTTCGGCACGCCGGTCGACGTGACGCTGTCGGAACTCGCGATCGAGGCGTTCTTTCCGGCGAACCCGGAGACGGTGGACGCGATGCGGGCGCTGGCGGACGCGTTGCCGGCGCAATAACGCGCGCGCAACGAAACCTGACTCAAGCCGGCGCACAAACGCCGGTTTTCGCGCCGCCTGCTGCCATGCCGGCAGTCGGCGCGCCAATCTCCAGACGAATTTCCCCTGAAGCATAGAGATCGACCGCTACGGCAAACCTGGGCGCCGGCGGGTCCGATCAGAATGCGTCGTCGCATCTCAGGCTGCCGATCCGGAACGCGCGAGCGTGCCGGCATACGTCAAGCAACGCAGCCGCACTTGCGCCGTTTCCCCCTCGGATTCACTTCGCCGAATGTCAAATTTGTTTAGTACATCTGTTCAATTAGATCGTACTCGAACCAATGCGATCGGGAAATCGTGAGACAGACACGCTAGCCACAACACAAATTTCATATCGAGCCTAGGAACAACATGAACAAGAATCATCGAGGGTTGGGGAACACGGTACAGCGCGCGCCGGCGAAGTCGAAAGCGGCGCTGGCCATCGCCGTCAGCGCAGCGGTCGTCGCCTTCGCGGCTTCCGCGCCGGCGCGGGCCTCCTATGTGCAGAACGGGAATTCGATCGATACCGTGGCAGGTTGCTCGGACAACATCGCGATTTCGGGCACCAACACGTATCAGGCCACGGCACGGGGCTGCGACAACATCGCTATCGGCCCGTCGGCACTCGCCGACTCGGGTTCGTCGACCGGCGCGTACAGTGAAACCATCGCGATCGGGCGGCAGTCCGTCGCAACCGGTACGCAAGCCACGACGCTCGGCGGCAATGCCGTGGCGACCGGCGATCATGCAACGGCGATCGGCGCGTTTGCCGGTGCGACCGGCCTCAACGCGACGGCAGTCGGCGAGGGCGCAGTCGCGAACGGCGCCACGGCTTCGGCATTCGGCCAAGGCGCATCCGCGGTGGATCAATCGACGGCTGTCGGTCAGGGCGCAAGCGCCACCGCGACCTTCTCGACGGCGGTCGGTAAAGGCAGCAGCGCGGCCGGCGGCACGGCACTCGGCTTCCAGGCCAATGCCGGCGCAGCCGATGCGGTCGCGCTCGGCGTCGACAGCTCGGCATCCGCGACCGGCAGCGTCGCGATCGCCCGTGCGACGGCATCCGCGGTGAATGCGGTCGCCATCGGCGAAGGGGCCAACGCGGCCAATGCGAACTCCGTGGCACTCGGCGCGAACTCGGCCACGCGTGCGGCGACCACCGTCAGCAGCGTGACGCTGAACGGGGTCGGCTACAGCGGCTTCGCGGGTACACCGGTCGGCGTGGTCAGCGTGGGCAGCGCCGGCGCCGAGCGCCAGATCGTCAACGTCGCGGCCGGCGCCATCAGCGCGACCAGCACGGACGCGGTGAACGGCTCGCAGCTCTTCTCGATCGCCAGCCAGGTTTCAACGCTGACCAATAATCTGGCCACGCTGACGAACACCGTCGGCAAGATCTCGTCGAGCGTGCCGAGCGGCACGGTTACGGACAGCACGAGCACCGCGATCGGCAAGAATACGTCGGTCAGCGCGACGAACGGCACGGCGCTCGGCAACGGCGCGAACGTGTCGGGCGACAACGGCACGGGGATCGGCGTGAACGCGACCGTCGCCGCGGCGAACGGCACGGCAACCGGCACGAATGCGACCGTCACGGCAACGAACGGCACCGCAACCGGCGCGAATTCGAAAGTCACGGGGACGAACGGCACCGCGATCGGGGCCGGCTCCAATGTCTCCGGCAACAATTCGACGGCGATCGGCGCGAACAGCCAGGCACCGGCCAACAACGCGGTCGCGTTGGGTGCGAATTCGGTCGCGTCGCGCGACAACACGGTGTCGATCGGTGCGCCGGGCGCCGAACGCCAGTTGACCAACGTGGCCGACGGCACGGCGCCGACGGACGGCGTGAACGTGCGCCAGTTGAACGGTGCGATCAACTCGGTCCGCGAGGAAATGTCGAAGTACCGCAAGGATGCGGATGCGGGCACCGCGAGCGCGATCGCGATGGCCAACATGCCGCAAGCCGTGCTGCCTGGCGAGAAGGTCGTCGCACTTGGCGGCGGCACGTACGGCGGTCAAAGCGCGATGGCGGTCGGTCTTTCCTTCGCGACGACGAAATGGCTGGTGAAGGGCTCGGTGACGACGGCCGTGTCGGGCCACGGCTCGTTCGGCGCGGGCGCGGGTGTCGGCTATCGCTGGTAATCGACGTTGGACGTGAAGCGTCGAGCGGCTTTATCTCGACGCCGGGAAGCGTGCCGTCGGCGTAATCGCGCCGACGGCACGCGTACGAGGTAACCGCGATCAGCGACGCTCGAGCGCCAGCTTCACGCCCAGCCCCAGCAGGACCACGCCGCTGACGCGATGCATGCGCGTCAGGATGCGCGGATTGCGGCGAATCGACGCCGACAGCAGACCGGCGAACAGTGCGACGGGTCCCTTGACGAGAAACGTCAGGCCGGCAAACGTCGCGCCCAGCACGAACAGCGATAGCATCGGATGCGCAGTGCCCGCCGGCACGAATTGCGGCAGGAACGCCAGATAGAAGAGCGCGACCTTGGGATTCGAAACGTTGGACAGCGCGCCTTGCGCGAACGTGCGAAGCCGCGATACCTGCGCACCGTCGCGGCTGCCGGCGAGCGTCAGTTCGCCCGACGAACGCAGCAACGCGATGCCGAGGTACAGCAGATACAGCGCGCCGATCACCTTCAGCGCCGTGAACAGCCATTCGGATGCCTGAAGAAGCGCGCCCAGACCGAGCGTCGCGAGCATCGTATGAACGAGCAGCCCGACGCTGACGCCCGCGGCCGTCACGAGGCCCGCGCGCGTGCCGCCGGACAGCGTGCGCGACATCACGAGAACCATGTCCTGACCCGGCGTGACGATGATCAACAGCGACGTTGCGATGAATGGTAGCCAGGATAGATGCGACATGGGATAGCTCCTGAAGGGATAGCCGACGGACGAGAATCGCCCGGCCGGTCGTCAGATTATCGGTGCCCTTCCGTGGAGATTGGATGCGTATTTGGCTACTTGAAATCCATGATTTGGAGCTATTCTCTAGCTTTCACGCTTCTGGTAGTAAAAAATGCCAATTAAACTGGACGCGATCGACCGGCGCATTCTGCGTGCATTGCAACGGAATTCGAATCAGACGAATGCCGAACTCGCGCAACAGGCCGGGCTGTCGGCCACGCCATGCCTGCGCCGCGTTCATCTGCTCGAGGAACAAGGCGTAATCGACGCTTATGTCGCACTATTGAACCCGGCCGCCGTCGACCTGCGATTCACCGCGTTCGTGCGCGTCACGCTGGAGCGCCAGGACAAGACAACCGTCGAACGCTTTGCCCGCGAAATGGAGCAAGCGCCGGAAGTGCTCGAATGTCATCTGATGGCCGGCAGCTACGACTATCTGCTGCGCGTGATCGCGCGCGATCTCGACGACTACCAGCGCTTCCAGATGGAGACGCTGACGCAGATCGAAGGCGTCCGCAACGTCGAAACCGAGATTCCGCTGAAGCGCATCAAGCAGACGGTTCGCCTGCCGATCTAGGCATCCAGAAACGTCACCGCCTGCCCTTCCGGCTCCCCGTTCAGCGCGCCTTCGCGCACCACGACCTGCCCGCGCACGACCGTGTGCACCGGCCAGCCCGTGACCGCGCACCCGTCATAAGGTGTCCAGCCGCTCACGCTGGCGATCCATTCATCCCGGATGATGCGGCGTGCGCGAAGGTCGACGATGCTGAAATCGGCGTCGTAGCCCGCCGCAATGCGCCCCTTCCCCGCGATGCCGAAGATCCGCGCCGGGCCAGCGCTGGTCAGGTCGACCAGCCGTTCGAGGCTCAGGCGGCCCGCATGCACATGATCGAGCATCAGCGGCAGCAGCGTCTGCACGCCGGTCATGCCGCTCGGGGACTGCGGATAGGGCCGGCGCTTTTCGTCGCGCGTATGCGGCGCGTGATCGCTGCCGATCACGTCGACCACGCCATCGCGAACGGCCTGCCACAGCGCGTCCTGATGATGCCGCTCACGCACCGGCGGATTCATCTGCGCGAACGTGCCGAGCCGCTCGTAGCAATCGGGCGCGTGCAGGCTCAGGTGATGCGGCGTGACCTCGACGGTCACGCGATGCCGGTGCCGCGCGAGGAACGCCATTTCCTCGGCGGTGGACACGTGCAGCACATGCAGCCGGCGGCCCGTCTCGGCGGCCAGCCCGACGATGCGCCGTGTCGCGGCCAGCGCGCTTTCCTCGTCGCGCCAGCGATGATGATCACGCACATCGCCGCTCGCTTCCACGAGCGCCCGGCGCTCGCGCAGCCGCGCCTCGTCCTCCGCGTGCACGGCCATGCGCCGCCGCCCGTTGCGCACGATCCGGCGCAACACCGCTTCGTCATCGGCCAGCAGGTCGCCGAACGAACTGCCCATGAAGACCTTCACGCCCGCGCAGCCCGGCAGGCTTTCGAGCGCCGGCAACCGTTCGGCGTTCGCGGCCGAGCCGCCGATGTAGAACGCGTAGTCGCACCACGCACGGCCGCACGCGAGATCCAGCTTGGCCTGCAGATCCTGCGCGGTCAGCGTCAGCGGATGCGTGTTGGGCATCTCGAAGATCGTCGTGACGCCGCCGAGCACCGCGCCGCGCGTGCCGGCCTCGAGGGTCTCCTTGTGCGTCAGGCCCGGTTCGCGGAAATGCACCTGGCTGTCGACGACGCCAGGCAGCACATGCAGGCCGCCGGCATCGAGCAGGACGTCGGCGCTCCAGTTGCCGCGCAACGCACCCAGCGCGACGACACGGCCGCCGACGCACGCGACGTCGATCCGCTCGGCCCCGTTGGGCGTCATCGCCATGCCGCCGTGCACGAGCAGGTCGGCGTGACGACGCTTGAGCGCGTCACGCGCGCCCCCTTCACGTCGAATGGGCTCGTCCATGATTCAGAACTCGTTCTGGATGTGCTTGTAGCCCAGCACCAGCGCATTGTTCGTGCGTGCGACGTCCTCGGAGAAATCGCTCGCGTCGGCCGTCACCTGCGGCAAAGCCGCGAGATCGGTTTCCGGCCCGATGCGCTCGGTCGAGCGCACGTAGAAACCCGGCGGCAGGTGGCAGCCGTCGACGACCGCGTTGTAGCGCACCACGCAGCCGTCGTCGATGGTGCAGTTGAACAGCACGCTGTTGAAGCCGACGAACACGCCGTTGCCGACCTTGCACGGCCCGTGGACGATCGCGCGATGCGCGATCGACGTGTGCTGGCCGATGGTGACGCTCGCGCCCGACTTCGAATGGATCACCACACCGTCCTGGATGTTCGAATGCGCACCGATCACGATCGGCGCGATCCGGCCGCCGCCATCCGTTTCGTCGGCGCGGATCACCGCGTACGGGCCGATGAACACGTTCTCCTCGACGATCACGAGCCCGCACAGAATGGCGGTTGGATCGACGAATGCGCTCGGGTGAATCTGCGGCAGGTCGCCGCGCGGGTTCTTTCTGATCATCAGGATTCCTGCCTTGAAATGGGTCGGCCGCGCTTGATCCGCTCGAACAGCCCCGGATCGCGCCACTGTCCGGCGATGGCCGGCGCGAACACGATGTCGTCCAGGTCGATGCGGCCCATGCGCGGGTTGACCGCATCGTCGCGAAAACACTGCGCATAACCCGTCTCGGTCTCGTGAACGATGATCGAATGCAACCGCACGTCGGCTTCGCCGTTCGCCATGCGCGTGCAGGACAGCGCCGCATCGACGAGACGAAAGAACACGCGCGAGAACTGCTCGGCGCTCGGTGAAACGGGCAGCAGCACCCAGCGCTCGGAATGCCGGCGCATGCTCTCGACATAGCAGGGATCGTCATCCGACCACAGCGTCACCGCATGATCGAACGCGTCGATCAGGTCGCGCACGTCGCCCTTGAGCAGCCCGAAGTCGTAGATCATCTGCCCGTGATCCAGCGCATGCGCTTCGAGCAGCAGCTCGACGCGGTACGAATGGCCGTGGATTGAATGCGAGCAGCGCCGCGTGCTGCAGCCGCGCACGACGTGCGCGTTCTCGAACCGGAACAGCTTGCGGATCAGCATGCGCCGGCGCCTTCGCGAACCGGCGCGGCCCAGGCCACCGCATCGTGCGGATGCAGGCTTTCCAGATGGCGCACGTGCACGCGCGGGTTCGCATGGTGGCCGTGGTCATCCAGCGCGGCCTGGACGCGGCGGGCGGCATCCTCGACGAACATCAGGTTCCCGCCGTTCAGCACCGCGAACGCCTGCTCGTCGGCGCGCTTGACGGCCGTCTGCACCGGCGTGCCGAGCGCGTGCTCGATGCGATCGATCAGGTCGACCAGCCCCAGCGTCGCGCCATCGGCGGGCAGCCCCACGCTGACGACGGCTTCGCTGCGCTGGCTGTGCGGCGTGGCCGCCGTCGCGTGCCGTTTCAGCCAGGCGGCGACCGCCGCTGGTTCAACACGATCGTCGCGGCCGAACGCAGCCAGGAACGCCTGCTCGACCCAGTGCCGCGACAGCGCAGCGGAGCATGGGCACGTCGACGAATAGACGACCGTCACCTGCGCGCGCAGCTCGAACGCTCCGCCGGCAAGCGTCGCGTCGATACGAACCGGATACGCCTTCCACCCGGCCAGCCCCTCGGTCACCAGCGCCGGGCGTCGGGCCAGCAGGTCGAAGCGCAGCCGCACTCGCGCACTGCGCGTGTCGCAGTCGCGATGGCTATCGACCATCGCGTGCAGCACGCGCTGCAGGCCGGCCGGCGACAGTGCCGCGCCGTCGCCGAGCCCGTCGAGCAGCCGGTACAGCCGCGACATGTGGATGCCCTTCACGTGCGGCGCGGGCAGATCGACCTGCACGTCGGCGCGCGCATGCACGTCGCGCCGGCAGCCGGGCTCGGCCACCGCGACGGGCAGGTCGATGCCCTGCATGCCGACCCATTCGAGCGGGCAACCGCCCGGCGCGGCATCGGTCAGGGAAATATCGGGAAGAGGTGCATTCATGCTCGGAATCCGGTGGAGCGCCTTCTCCATCCGGATCGATGCAGGAAGCGCGTTCAGGTCAGGACCAGTCGCGAAACGGGTTGTCCCACGTGGTCCAGTGTGCGGGGCCGGTGGCCATCTCGGCATCGGTCAGCAGACACGCGTCGAAGCGCGCGCGCAGCGCGGGCTCGTCCATGTCCATGCCGATCAGCACGAGTTCCTGCCGCGCATCGCCGACGTGCTCGTCCCAGCGCGCGCGGATCTGCGCGACGGCTTCCGCGTCCTGCGGCCAGCGCTCGGGCGGTACGGCCGCCCACCAGTGACCGGCTGGCCCGTGCCGCGCGACCGCGCCGGCCTGCGACCACGAACCGGCAACGGTCGGGTGCGTGGCAAGCCAGAAGAACCCCTTCGAGCGGACGACGCCCGGCCATTCGCCTTCGACGAGATCGAAGAAGCGCTGTGGATGGAACGGCCGTCGCGCGCGATAGACGAAGCTGCGAATTCCGTACTCGTCGGTCTCGGGCGTGTGCGTGCCGCGCATCTCCTGCAGCCAGCCCGGCGCGCGCGATGCCGCGTCGAAATCGAACAGGCCGGTGTCGAGCACGCGCTCGAGCGGCACCTTGCCGAATTCGGCGATCTCGATCCGCGCCCGCGGGTTCAAACCGCGCAGCAGCGCGACGAGCCGCTCGCGCGCGCTTGCGTCGACCAGGTCGATCTTGTTGATCACGATCACGTCGCAGAACTCGATCTGGTCGATCAGCAGATCGACGACCGTGCGCGCATCGTCCTCGCCCATCGATTCGCCGCGCGACTGCAGGCTGTCGCGCGATGCGTAGTCGCGCAGGAAATTGAATGCATCGACCACCGTCACCATCGTGTCGAGCCGCGCGACTTCGCCGAGGCTGCGGCCGTCCTCGCCTTCGAACGTGAACGTCTCGGCCACCGGCAGCGGCTCCGAGATGCCGGTCGATTCGATCACGAGCTGGTCGAACCGCCCTTCGCGCGCGAGCCGGTCGACCTCGATCAGCAGATCCTCGCGCAGCGTGCAGCAGATGCAGCCGTTGCTCATCTCGACCAGCTTCTCGTCGGTGCGCGACAGCCCCGCGCCGCCGTCGCGCACGAGCGCGGCGTCGATGTTGACCTCGGACATGTCGTTGACGATGACCGCGACGCGCCGTCCCTCGCGATTGTTGAGGATGTGGTTGAGCAGCGTCGTCTTGCCGGCGCCGAGGAAGCCGGACAGGACGGTCACGGGAAGCCGCGTGGACAGAGGGAGTGCGGTGCTCATCGGGCGATTCCGGAAGAGGACGTTGAGGATCGAATGATATAATGTATCGCAACGATATAACATATCATCTCAGGCGTCCAGCAGGCCGGCCAAGTTTTGTCCGGAGCAGGCCACGCCCGCTCCGGTGTCAATCCGTCACGTATAGAGCGACGCCGGCGGCAATTCCCCGGCCAGTGCGAACCGGCCCACGTCGCGCAGCCGGTAGTCGAGCGGATCGTGCAGCGTATGCGTACGCGCATTCCGCCAGAAGCGGTCGAGGCCGAGCGACGCGGCCGTCGCGCGTGCGCCGCATGCGTCGAACAGCGCCTCGCCGTTTTCGAGCGCCGCGCGCTGCGCGACGATCTTCGCCTCCGATACCGCGAGTGCCACCTCGGCGCGCTCGTCCGTCGTCAGCGCATCCCGCCGCGCCCACGCACGCTGCAACGCGGCGGCCGCGCGATCGGCCAGCGCCGCCGCGGCGATCGCCCGCACACGCATGTCGCCGAAGCGCTGCAGCGTGTACGGATCGTCGCTCGCCTGCGCGACATCCGACTGGATCCACGGTCGGCCATGCGTCAGCACGTAGTCGCGCGCTTCCGCCAGCGCGCCCTCCGCGAGCCCGACGAACAGGTTGGTCAGCACGAGCTGCGACACGAGCGTGCGCAGCGTCGCGCGCGGCGTCGGCGGCGCCTCGGAGCGGTGCAGCACCTCGTCCGCCGCGAGCGCCACGCCGTCGAAGCGCACGCTGCCGCTGTCGGTCTGGCGCTGGCCGATCGGATCCCAGTCTTCGTTGACCGTGATCCCCGGGCGATCGGTCGGCACCACGCCGAACACGGTGCGGCCGGTGTCCGGATCGTGCGCGGACACCGTCATGTGCTGCGAGCCTCGCGTGCCCGAACAGAAGCCCTTCACGCCATCGAGCCGGTAACCGCCGTCGGGCGTCGCCGTGGCCACGAGCCGCGTGTCGAGCGGATTGACCGCATTGCCCCACCACCAGCATTGCTCGACCGTGCCGCGCAGATAGCGTTCGCGCTGGGCAGCGTTGCCCCACACGTCGACGCTCACCACCTGCAGGCACTGGAACCCGACGAGATGCGCGAGCGCGCTGTCGACGCGCGCGATCTGCCGGATCGCATCGTAGATCTCGGACCACGCGGCTTCCTGCCCGCCGAACGCACGCGGCACCGCGAGCGTCAGCAGCCCCGCATCGGCGAGCCACTGCTTCTCCTGCGCCGCATGACCGCCCGCGCGGTCGCGCGCGGCGGCAGATGCGCGCAACGCGTCGATCGCTCGCGCCAGCGCGGCGCGGTCGAAGGCGGGCGTATCGGTATCCGGCGCGAAGGTCGCCGGGCCACGCGGATCGTTCATGCGACGGCTTCCTGCGCAACCGCTTCACCCGACAGCGGCACGAGCGCGTCGAGCTGGCGGCCGGTCAGCCGCGACAGGATCTCGCGCCGCCAGTCGTCGTAGATCGCACGGTATTCGGCGATATCCGCGCCGAACACGTGCGCGGTGTGCGCGTACTCGTCGTGCAGGTAATCGTCGAGCCGCGCCTGCGTTTCCTTGTCGGCCGCGATCACGCGATCGATCAGCGCGTCGCGTTCCGCCGCCGGCAGCGCCTGCAACGTGTCGAACCACCACTGGACGATCTGCACGCGATGCCACTCCTCGTCCGGCCGGATCCGGTTCTCGCCATGCTCGCGCATCGCGGAATCGCCGATGCGGCCGGTCTTGCGCTGGATCCACAGCTTCGCGAGGATGTGCAGCTCGTAGTGCCATTCGAACGCGAGAAAGCCCGCGACGTCGCGCACCGCGATGTCGCCGATGCGTGCCCAGTGCGCGGCGACGAGCCGGTCGACTTCCGGCAGCGGATCACGCCCCGTCAGTTCGGTCACGCGTTCGCGGCCGATCACCGCGTGCGCGCCGTCGTCGCCGAGCTGGCGCGACAGGATCAACTGGAAATGCGGATCGTCGCGAAACAGCGTGTCGATCGCCTTCGCGACGACCTGCACGATGAACAGGTCGTGCGATGCCATCTTCGTGTAGTAATCGGCGACAGCGGCCAGTTCGTCGTCGTTGCGCGGTTCGCGCGGCGGCGTGGCGAGCTTGGCCGGGAAGTCCGGACGATGGCGTCGCGCCACGTCGAGAAACAGCGCTTCCTCGAATTGTCCGTTCCATTCGCGCGGCGCGCCGATGGGCAAGGTCATAGGGTTCTTTCTCTCAGGATCATGAATGAAGCGAGCAGACGCTTGTGGCGTCGCTCAGGTACGCCGGGTCACGCGTCGGACCAGGCGGTCGCCCGTGATTTGCACGGCCGAGACGAGCGCGATCAGGATCACGATCACGGTCGCCATGACGGTGGTGTCGAAACGCTGGTAGCCGTAGCGGATCGCGAGATCGCCGAGCCCGCCCGCGCCGACGGCGCCCGCCATCGCGGTCGAGCCGATCAGCGCGACGACGGTAATGGTGAAGCCGCCGAGCATGCCAGGCAGCGCTTCGGGCAACAGCACGTGCCAGACGATGTGGCGGCGCTTCGCACCCATCGCGAGCGCGGCCTCGATCAGCCCGCGGTCGACTTCGCGCAGGCTCACCTCGGCGATCCGCGCGAAGAACGGGATCGCGGCGATCGACAGCGGCACGACGGCCGCCCAGACGCCGATCGTCGTGCCGATCAGCACGCGCGTGAACGGCAGTAGCGCGACGAGCAGGATGATGAACGGCGTCGAGCGGAACACGTTGACGAGCGCGCCGAGCACCGCGTTCACGCCGCGCCGCTCGTAGATGCCGCCGGGTGCGGTCGTCACGAGAATCACCGCGAGCGGGATGCCGATCAGCGCGGCGATCACGGCCGACGCGGCGACCATCGACAGCGTGTCGCGGATCGCATCGAGCAGTTCGGGCCACCAGAGGTCAAACATAGCCGAGCACCTCCGCGTGATTCGCGTGGCGGCGCGCGCGTTCGAGCAGCGCGGCAACCGCGCCGCCGCGG
>NZ_JAAGPO010000079.1:0-41179 GCF_017104825.1 Burkholderia sp. Ac-20345
ATACCCGATAGCTCCCACTCTTCCCCCACACCGCGCCCTTCCGCTCTGCCGGCCGCCCCGCCCGCGCCCGCTGCGGCGCCGGTGGCCGCCGCGCAGCCTGCCGCACCGGCGGAAGGCACCGATTACGTGCAGCGGCTCGAACAGTTGAAGGCGCTGTTCGACAAGGGCCTCGTGACCGAAGACGAATATTCGCGCGCGAAGGCCGAGATCCTCGCGAAGCTCACCCGGTAAGCGTCGCGCATGTTCAGTACCTCGTGCCCCCAGTGCGGCGCGCCGGTCGAGTTTCGCTCGGCGGCGGCGGTGATGGCCGTCTGCGCGTTCTGCCGCAGCACGCTGTTCAAGCGCGGGTCCGACGTCGAACGTATCGGCGAACTGGCCACGGTGCTCGACGATGCGACGCCGATCCAGATCGGCACGGCGGGGCGCTACGACAAGCGCGCGTTCACGGTGCTCGGGCGCATCCAGATGACCTACGACGCCGGCGCGTGGAGCGAGTGGTACGTCGTGTTCGACGACGGCACGTTCGGCTGGCTGTCGGATGCATCGGGCCAGTATGCGATCACCGTGCGCGAGCCCGACGATGCGTCTGGCGGCGCGTGGCCCGCGTTCGGCACGCTGGAACCGGGCATGCGGATCGACCACGGCGGCCGCGCGTTTCTCGTGTCCGACGTGCGCACCGCGCGCTGCACGGGCGGCGACGGCGAATTGCCGTTTCGCGTCGATGCCGGCTGGGAGGCGCGCGTCGTCGACCTGCGCACCGGCAATGCATTCGCGACGTACGACTATTCCGACGCCGATGCGAACGGCGGGAGCCCGGCCGTCTATACGGGCGAAGCGCTGGCGTTTGATGCGCTCGCGTTCACCGGGCTGCGCGATACCGAAAACGATACGCGCGAGAAGCGCGGCTCGGAGATGGTGCCGTTCGCGTGCCCAAGCTGCGGCGCGCCGCTGTCGTATGCGCCGAACGTGGCCGACTACGTGGTGTGCGGCAGTTGCCATGCGGGCGTGCAGTGCACGGCCGAGCAGCAGACCGTGTTCGCGGCGCAGCGCAAGCTCGAGGCGGTGAAGGGTGCGCTGGAGCTCGGCGCGATCGGCACGTTCGACGGCGTGAAGTACACGGTGATCGGGATGATGCGTTGCCGTGTGCCGGGCGACGAAGAGACGTGGGACGAATACCTGCTGCTGAACCCGAAGCGCGGGTTCCTGTGGCTCGTGCAGAGCGAAGGGCGCTGGGAGCGCGTGCAGGTGCTCGACCAATGGCCGACGATCGGCAGCGAGTCCGACGTGACCGACGGCGACAAGACCTACCGCCTGCGCGAGGAATACGACTCGGAGGTCGTCTATGTGGTCGGTGCGTTCAACTGGCGCGTGCAGGTCGGCGATCGCACGTCGATCATCGACTACGGCTGGCAGAAGGACAAGCTGACGCGCGAGCGCAGCGACGCGGAGATCGTCTGGTCGCGCGCGCGGCCGCTGTCGGGCAGTACGCTTGCCGAACGCTTCGGCACGCCGGCGCTCGCGACCGCCGCGGCTGCGGCGGCTACGGGCGCCACTGCGTCGACGGGCCTGTTCGGCCGGAAAGGCCCGCACAGTTTCGCGCCGCTGCCGCTCGTGTTCAGCGCGTTGCTCGTGATCCTGAACATGGGCTCGCTGTTCTCGTTCAGCGGCCGCTCCGTCTACGTGTTGGTCGGCCTGCTGGTGCTATGGCTGCCTGAATGGCTGTGGAAGAGCTTTGCGTCGGACGGGGGCAACGCGTGATCCGGTTCATCCTCTACGGCATCTACGGCCTGATCGTCGTCACGCTGTTCAGCTGCGCATCGATCGGCGGCAGCGGGTCGGGCGGCAGCGGCTGGGGCAGTTCGTCGGCTCGCAGCGGCTACTCGTCGTACGGGTCGCACAAATGACCGCGCGCGACGGGATCGCGCCACCGCGCGCGACGTTCGGTTCGCACGTGCTGGCCGATCTGGTCGGCATCGACGCGGCGCTGCTGCGCGATGCGGCGCGGCTCGAGGCGCTTCTCACCGAAGCGGCACAAAAGGCGGGCGCGCGCGTGATCGGCGCGCATTTCCATCATTTCGGCGGCGAGCATGGCGTGACGGGTGTCGTGCTGCTGGCCGAATCGCACATCACGATCCACACGTGGCCCGAGCATCGCTTCGCGGCCGTCGACGCGTTCATGTGCGGCGCGGCGTGTGCGGCCGATGCGGTCGATGCGATCGCCGCGGCGCTCGGCACGCAGGCGCAAGTCCGGCAGCAGGTTGCGCGCGGCGGCGCGGCGACGTGAGCGGGTAATTCACTTTCTTTACCGATATGCGTAACAGAATCCGATTCGCCGCATTGCTCGGCGCGGCGCTGCTCGCCGGCAACGCTGCCGCAGATGTGCCGCCGAAGCCGCCCGGGCCGGTCGGGCCGGTCGTGATGGTTCACTTCGATTACTACGAGAAGGACAAGGCGCGCCTTCATGCGCTGGAGCAGCGGCTGGATCGCGCGGTGAAACAGGCAGGGGCCGGTGAACTGGGCGAGACCGAGCTGCATCGCGACGGCAACGACGGTTATCTGTACTTCTATGGTACGAGCGCCGACCGTCTGTACGTGATCGCGCGCCCGATCCTGAAATCGTCAGGATGGCTGACCGGTACGGAGGTCACGCTGCGCCGCGATGCGGGGGCGGAAACGTTCCCGTTGCGCGGGGACGGTGCGCGTTAGTGCGTCGCCATCGCGCCCCGTGACGGCGCCGGCCCGTCGATTCCTGCCCGGGCGGACGCGCGTCGCGCGACGCCCGCTAACGCTCGAACCGGAACGATGACACGCTGTGCAGCGTCGCGTCGTCAGTGCCGACGATACCCTGCGTATTCGCGACGGCCGCGCGCTTGCCGTTGCTCAGCACCGCCCAGTAGCATTCGCCGCCGGCCGCGTGAAAGCCGGTTTCCGGATCGCTGATGCCGCACGTGATCGTCGCTCGCATGCCGCGCCAGCCGGCGCCGGAGAAGCGTTCGACCTCTTGCGGCGTGCCGCGACCGTACGTCGACATCCATTTGCCGTCATCCTGCGGCTCGAAACCGGCTTCCTTTTCCGCAACGGGTTCGAGCGCGCCGTCGACGATCTCGAACGCGATGAAATAGCTGCTGTTCGTCATGTTGCGGCCGACGACCGCGACGCAGCGGTCGCCGCCGATTTCAGGGCACGGCTTCTTGATCTGGCGGTTCCCGAGGTACTCGAACGAGATGCCGAGCGCCGGGTCGCGATAGGTTTTCCAGCCTGCGTGTTTCACTTGCTTCAGCGCTGCGGTACGGTCGCGGTAAGCGGTGGCGATGCACGCTGCATCGGCGCACGCATCGCGTTGCGCGAGCCATGCGCGTTGCGACCGGACCACGGCCTGCTGGTCGGCCGCAATGTCGATCGCGTTGTAGTAGGCGCCTGCCAGTGTGCTGTCAGCCGACACGAGCGCCTTGTCGCTGCAAATCAGGCGATCGGTGCGCGTCTTCGCGCGCGAGCAGTCGATGCTGTCGGCGTGCGCCGGCAACGAGAGGCCGATGGCGGCCAGCATGAGACCAACGCGGATGCCGAACACGGATCGCTCCTGATGGGGTTCGAGCGGCGGCCGTCGCGCCGCCGTCAGGTGACACAGCGGCGCACGCGGTTCGCGAAGCGTTGAACCCATGCGCCGTGCTGCAAGATACAACGACGTGAAATCAGCGATTGATCTGGTCCGCCGAGATCAGCTCGGCCACCAGTACCGGTGCCGGCCCCTGCAGGTAGTACTCGTGCTCGAGCGGTTCACGCAGCTTCATGAAGGTTTCCGCGCCGATCTGCATCGTTTCGCCCGCATGCATGCGCGCGCCGCTTTCCAGCAGGTAATGCATCACGTTGTTGAAGATGCCCGAATAGCGTTCGCCCTCGTGATGACCTTCCGCGAGCGCGGCGAAATCGGGCAGGCCGAACACGTCGGCGCCATAGGTGCGCATCCACACGCCGTCGACGCCTTCGACTTCGTATTTCACGAAGCCGCAGAAGAACAGGTTCAGCGGGATATCCCGGAGCACTTCGAGGCTTTCCTCGCCGAGTTCCTTCGCATTGAAGACGCCGGCCGGCAGCGACGTGTGCGCATGCTCGTTCAACACCGCGAGGCCGTTCTGTTCGGCCAGCGCGCCGGCGACGGCCGCCAGTGCGACATACTGGTCGAGCGGATTCGCTTCGTGTCCGGCGTAGTAGAGGATCACGTGGCTGCGGCTTGCGCGCACCTGCTGCTTCAGGTCCTGCCCGTAGTGGGCCGGCGCGACACACACTTCCAGTGCCTCGGACGGATAGGGCGCGTCGAAGCCGACGAGCCGGACGACGTGGTTGCCCCAGCCGGCGAGCCCGAATACCTGCTCCAGCGTCGGCTCGGTTTCGACGCGCGCCTGCTTCATGCTCGGGTGGTACGCGCGCAGTGCGGCCGTCAGCGCGGCGATATCGACCTGCAGCGGGCCGTCGAAGACGACCGCCACGCTCAGCGGATTCTCGACGTCGGGTGCCGCGACCAGCGCGACGGGGTTTTCGGGTTCTTCCTTGCGGCCAAAGAATCGGGATATCAGGCTCATCGGATTGTGTTCGTGTCGAAGCCGTTTCAGGGACGTGTGCCCCGTTCTCTCGGTCGGGGCTTGCCGTCAGGGTGACGGCCGCCCGTAGTTTCCCCGGGTTCGACGAATCTGGCAAATGCGCGGTGAAGGCCCGACGGCGCGGCAATGGCGCGTTCGAACACTTTCGGGAGGAGGTGGTGTGGACAAGCCGGGCCGTGCAGCCCGTGGCCGCCGGTCAGCGCGGCAGCGCTTCGGCTTCGGCCCAGCGCTTGAACGAATCGAGACGCCGGCGCGTCTGCACGAGATAGAACGCGCCGATCAGCGGTTCGAGCAGCCAGCGCAGCCAGGCCGGCTGAACGCGGAAGTGGTACGTGAATTTCACCTCGGTCGTGCCGGGCGTGTGCTCGGTGAAGTTCCAGCTGCCGCTGAAGCGCTCGAGCACTTTCGGCCCGTCGACCATTTCGACGGCGGCGACCTGCGGTGGACGGTACGAGATATAGCGCGACACCATCGTCGCGCCCGACTGGCTGCGGCAGAACGCATCGACGCCGACGTCGGCCGTCATGCCGTCGAGCAGATAGGCGTCGGTGAGGAAGCTGTCCCACACGAGCCGCCGCGCGTAATCCTGCGACCACGTGAAGAGGCGTCTGCGATCGACGCCGACGGTCCGGCTGACTGAGATCCTCATGATGGCGGGCGCGATGGCGCGGATTGGGATGGAATCGAGTGTAACCCGCCAATGCCGCGCATTTCTTCAGACTTGGTCAAGTCGAGGATGGGCTCGATTGACGCACCCCGGGATTTCCCCTAGGATTCACTGCAACCCTTCGGGAAAGACCCGAAGCGTTTCAATCTCTTGAGGGAGCCTCATGAGTACGCAACAGAACCGGCGCTTCGACGCGCTCGTTTTCATTGGTCGTTTCCAGCCTCCGCATCGTGGTCACCTGAACGTGCTGAAGTCGGCACTGAGCCGGGCCGAGCGCGTGTGCGTGCTGATCGGATCGACCGACAAGCCCCGCACCATCAAGGATCCGTTCTCGTTCGACGAGCGCCGCCAGATGCTGGCTTCGCTGCTCGACGCGTCCGAGCGCGACCGCGTCACGGTCGCGCCGTTGCAGGATTCGACCTACAACGACGGCGACTGGGTGCGCTGGGTGCAGGACGCCGTCGCGTCTGCACTCGGCGATATTGCACAGCGCAAGGTCGGGCTGATCGGCCACGAAAAGGACGCCACTTCGTATTACCTGCGGATGTTCCCGCAATGGGAGCTCGTCGACGTCGACGCGACGGAAGACATTTCCGCCACTGAAATCCGCGACCAGTATTTCGCCGAACGCACCAACAGCTTCGTGCAGTGGGCCGTGCCGGAACCCGTGTTCGGCTGGCTCGAGCGTTTCCGCACACAGCCGGAATTCGCGCAGCTGAAGTCGGAAGCCGAATTCATCGCCGGGTATCGCAAGGCGTGGGCGGCCGCGCCGTATCCCGTCACGTTCGTGACGGTCGACGCGGTGGTCGTGCACTCGGGCCATATCCTGCTCGTGCGCCGCCGCAGCGAGCCGGGCCGCGGCCTGTGGGCGCTGCCGGGCGGGTTCGTGAACCAGGACGAGCGGCTCGACGCGGCCTGTATCCGCGAACTGCGCGAGGAGACCGGCCTGAAGCTGCCGGAGCCCGTGCTGCGCGGCTCGATCAAGGATCGCCAGGTGTTCGATCACCCGACGCGTTCGCTGCGCGGCCGCACGATCACGCACGCGTGCCTGTTCAACTTCCCGACCGGCGAGCTGCCGCGCGTGAAGGGCAGCGACGACGCCGACAAGGCGCGCTGGGTGCCGCTGAACGAATTTGCGCAGATGCGCAGCGTGATGTTCGAGGATCACTTCGACATCGCGTATCACTTCCTGGGGAAGCTGTGATCCGCTGATTCCCCGCACTTCGGTCCGCCGCGACAGACGCGGCGGCACTTCAACGGCCTAGAGGAGCTCTAGCCATGCAAGACGATCTCGGCGGCTTTGCCGCGGTTCTCGCCAATCCGATTCTCAACACGGATTCGTACAAGGCTTCCCACTTCCTGCAATATCCGCCCGACGCGTCGGCGATGTTCTCGTACGTCGAATCGCGCGGCGGCCGCTACGACCGCACGGTGTTCTTCGGCCTGCAGATGCTGCTGAAGGAGTATCTGTGCAAGCCGATCACGCACGCGATGATCGACGAAGCGCGCGATTTCTTCACGGTGCACGGCGAGCCGTTCAACGAAGCGGGGTGGCGATACATCGTCGAACGCTACGACGGCTACCTGCCGGTGAAGATCCGCGCGGTGCCCGAGGGCTCGGTCGTACCGGTGCACAACGTGCTGATGACGGTCGAATGCGACGACCCGCAGGTGTTCTGGCTCGCGTCGTATCTCGAGACGATGTTGCTGCGCGTGTGGTATCCGGTGACGGTCGCGACGCGCAGCTGGCACCTGCGGCAGACGATCCGCCGCTTCCTCGAAAAGACCGACGACGATCTCGCGCAACTGCCGTTCAAGCTGCACGACTTCGGCGCGCGCGGCGTATCGAGCGCGGAGTCGGCCGCGATCGGCGGCGCGGCGCACCTCGTGAACTTCATGGGTTCGGACACGGTGCTCGGCGTGCTGGCCGCGAACCGCTTCTATCGCGAGCCGATGGCCGCGTACTCGGTGCCGGCGGCCGAGCACAGCACGATCACGTCGTGGGGCCGCGAACACGAAGCCGATGCGTACCGGAACATGATTCGCCGATTTGGCCTGCCTGGTGCGATCGTGTCGGTCGTGTCGGACTCCTACGATCTGTTCGCCGCGCTCGATCTGTGGGGCGGCGAGCTTCGGCAGGCCGTGCTCGATTCGGGCGCGACACTGGTCGTGCGTCCCGATTCGGGCGACCCCGTGGCGATCGTGCTGCAGACCGTGCGTGCGCTCGACGAATCGTTCGGCTCGACCGTGAACGGCAAGGGGCGGCGCGTGCTGAATCGCGTGAGGGTGATTCAGGGCGATGGTGTCGACGAGCTGTCGATCGATGCGATTCTTTCCGCGCTGGACGACGCGGGTTATGCGGCCGGCAACGTCGTGTTCGGCATGGGCGGCGCGCTGCTGCAGCAGGTGAACCGCGATACGCAGCGCTTCGCGATGAAGTGCTCGGCGATCCGGCGCGGCGGCGTGTGGCACGACGTCCGCAAGGATCCGGTCACCGACCAGGGCAAGCGCTCGAAGAAGGGACGGCTCACGCTGCTGCGCAGTTTCCGCACCGGTGAGTATCGGACGACGACGCTGCCCGCCGCGTGGGACGACCGGATGCTGGAAGGCGAATGGGAGGAAGCGCTGGTAACGGTGTTCGATACGGGGCGGTTGCTCGTCGATACGTCGTTTGCGGAAGTGCGGGCGAGGGCGCACGCGGGGGAGGTGTGAAGTGGGCGGGGGAGGCATCAAACCTCCCCCGCTGTCCGCTTCGAGCATTTACCGGTCGTTCGCCTCCACCGGCACGCTGCCGCGTTCGTCCACCCGCACCGCCTCCATCGCCCGCGCCAGCGCATCGAACACCGCCGGCCCCTTGCAGCGCGACACGTTGAAACGCAGGTACGACGTCGCGCTGTGCGACGCGCTGAACACGTTGCCGGGCGCGAGCACCACATCGTGGTCCAGCGCTTGGCGCGCGACACGCGCGGCGTCGAGCCCGTCGGGCAATTCCGCCCACACGAGCAGGCCGCCGCGCGGCTCCGTCCAGATCCGCAGCCCGGCGCGTGTGAGACGTCGGAGCGTTTCGCCCATCGCGTCCGCGAGGCGCGTGCGCAGGCTGTCGACGTGGCGACGGTACGTGCCGTCGACGAGCAGCCGGTGTACGACGTTCGCGCCGATCTGCGCATGGCCGAACGACGTCGCGAGCTTCAGGTCGACGAGTGCCTCGATCCATTCCGGGCGCGCGGCGACATAGCCGCAGCGGATCGCGGCCGACAGTGTCTTCGAGAAGCTGCCGATCGACACGACGCGCGACAACCCGTCGAAGGCCGCGAGACGCGGCGCGGGCGTGCTCTCGAAATCCGCGAAGATGTCGTCCTCGACGATCAGCAGGCCATGCTCGGCCGCGAGCGTCAGCAGCCGGTGCGCGACGGGTGCCGAGAGTGTCGCGCCGGTCGGGTTGTGCAGCGCCGCGTTGGTGATGTACAGGCGCGGCCGGTGCTCGGCGAGCACCTGCTCGAAGCGTGCGAGATCGGGGCCGTTCGGCGTATACGGGACGCTGACGATCCGCGCACGGTGCGCGCGCAGCAGCGCCTGGAAGTTGAAGTAGCACGGATCGTCGAGCACGACCGTGTCGCCCGGCTCCAGCAGCAGGCGGCAGACGAGATCGAGTGCGTGCGAGCCGCCGTCGGTCAGCATGATCTGCGCGGGTTCGGCCTGGACGCCGTGTTGCGCGAGCCGCCATGCGAGCTGCTGGCGCATCGCGGGCAGGCCGAGCGGCGTTGCGTAGTCGGTCAGTGCGTCGGATTCGTCGCGCGACGCGGCGCGCAGCGCGCGGCGCAGGCTCTCGTCCGGCAGCCACGACGGCGGTAGCCATCCGCACCCGGGCTTCACGGACGTCGGCGCGGCCTCGAGCGACTGGCGCGACAGCCACAGCGGGTCGAGCCCGCGATCGAGGCGCGGGCCGAGATCGGCGAGCGCGAGCGGCGGCGCGTGCCCCGACACATAGAACCCCGAGCCGCGCCGCGCGACGAGCACGCCTTCGCTCGCGAGCCGCTCGTATGCATCGACGACGGTCGATTTCGACACGCCCAGCCCGTCCGCCATCATCCGGATCGAGGGCACGCGCGCGCCGGGCATCAGCGCACGGCTCGCGATCCGTGCGCGCAACGTATCCATCACGGTTTCCACGCGCGTGCGCGACGGGGTGGGCGGAACGGGAAGCGGGGTGGCCTGGCTCATGACGAAGAATGAACTGTACGGCCGGTTGTCCAGTACAGTTTGTCCGAATTGTATTGGGCTGTAGCTTACGCGCTTTTCACGGGCGGCGGATCATCGGTGATCCCTATTCTCCGTTCAGGATTTCCCGTGCAAAAGACGACCGACGGATGGCTCAGCGGCTTGCTGGGCGTGATCATCTTCAGTGGCTCGCTGCCCGCGACGCGTATCGCGGTGCAGGGGCTCGACCCGCTGTTCCTCACATTCGCGCGCGCGACGATCGCCGGCGCGCTCGGCCTGCTGCTGCTCGTCGTGCTGAAGCAGCGCCGGCCGACGCGTGCCGAAGCCGTGTCGCTGGCGATCGTCGCGCTCGGGGTCGTGGTCGGTTTTCCGCTGCTGACGGCGCTCGCGCTGAAGCACGTGACCTCCGCGCACGCGATCGTGTTCGTCGGGCTGCTGCCGCTCGCGACCGCATTGTTCGGCGTGTGGCGCGGCGGCGAACGGCCGCAGCTGCCGTTCTGGATCTTCTCGATCGTCGGCAGTGGTGCGGTGGCCGCGTTTGCGCTGCGTAACGGCGGCCAGGCGTCGGTGGTGGGCGATGCGCTGATGCTGGCCGCGATCGTCGCGTGCGGGCTGGGCTATGCGGAAGGCGCACGCCTGTCGCGCCAGCTCGGCGGGTGGCAGGTGATCTCGTGGGCGCTCGTGCTGTCGCTGCCGCTGATGCTGCCGCTCACGTGGCTCACATGGCCCGCGTCGTTCGACGGCGTCGATGCCGCCGCGTTGTGGGGGCTCGCGTACGTATCGCTGTTCAGCATGCTGATCGGCTTCGTGTTCTGGTATCGCGGGCTCGCGCTCGGCGGGATCGCAGGCGTCGGCCAGTTGCAGTTGCTGCAGCCGTTCTTCGGCCTGCTGCTGGCGGCCGGGCTGCTGCACGAGACGGTGCCGCCGTCGATGGTCGTCGTGACGGTCGTTGTGGTCGGCTGCGTGGCGGGCGCGAAGTATTTCTCGAAGATGGCGCCCGTGCAGCGCGCGGGCTGACGCGCACGCCTGAACGCGTGTGCGGGCACGACCCGTCGAAGGCGCGCCCGCTCGCGCTCAGTCGTCCGGCGTGCACACGCGCAAGCGGTGGCCGTCCGGGTCGAGCGCGACGAACGTCAGCCCGAACACGGCCGTCATGGGCGCCTGCTCGAACGGCACGCCGAGTGCCTTCCACGCCTCGTACAGGCGCCGGACTTCGCGGTCGTCGTCGACCATGAATGCCAGCTCCGAACGGTGGCCGGCGCCGCCCGACACGAAATCGCGCGCGCTGGTCGACCACAGGCCCAGATGCAGCCCGTTGTCGAACGTGAATGCCGCATAGGTGGGAAACGCGGCGACGGGCGGGCGTCCGAACAGGCGCTCGTAGAACTGCGCGCTGCGCGCCGGGTCCTCGACATACAGAAGAACGAGATTCGGGGAAGTCATGCTGAGCCGTCCTGGGATCGATTAAGATGCGTCCCATTCTATGAATGGATGCTGCCAGAAAGTGGCAGCATGGAACGATGACGCGTGCCGAACGATTGCTCTCGCTGCTGCAGGTGCTGCGGCGCCACCGCCGCCCGGTGAGCGGCCGCGTGCTGGCCGGGGAACTCGGCATCAGCCTCCGGACGGTCTATCGCGATATCGCGTCGCTGCAGGCGCAGGGGGCGGATATCGACGGCGAGCCCGGTGTCGGCTATGTGCTGCGTGCCGGGTTCATGCTGCCGCCGCTGATGTTCTCGCAGACGGAACTGGAAGCGCTGATGCTCGGCTTTCGCTGGGTCGGGAAGTTTGCGGATGCACAGCTCACGACGGCTGCTGCCGATGCACTCGCGAAGATTTCAGCAGTGTTGCCGGCCGAGCTGCGCCGCGAGATGGAATGCACGACGCTGCTCGTCGGCCCGCGCACGATCGTGGATCGGGAAATGGTCGACATGGGTGTCGTGCGCGCGGCGATCCGTACCGAAAGCAAGCTCGGGATCCGCTACGCGAGCGAAGGCCGGAAAACGCCCGACGAACGGATCGTGTGGCCGTTCGCGCTCGGTTACTTCAATGATGTACGGATCCTGGCGGCGTGGTGCGAAGGCCGGAACGATTTCCGGCATTTCCGGACGGATCGCATCGTCGCGCTGGAACCGCTGGATACGCGTTACCCGCGGCGGCGCGCGGCCTTGCTGAAGGCGTGGCGCGCAGCGGGCGCCGATGTGCGCGTGACGGTGAGGTAGTGTGCGGGCAGTGCGACGAACGGGCCGCGCGTCGCGCGTCCCGTTCCATGCCGTCAGGCGACGGCACCCGCCTGCGTGCTTACGCGACGTGCGCCACCCCGTACTGCGAAGACAGATACCGCCGGATATCGGCCGGCGAATCGATGAAGCGCCGGCCGTCGTGCTCGCGAATTGCGAGTGTGCCGTCGTTCGGCGTCTGTCCGTCGCCGAGCACGAGTACCGGCGCCGACTGGTTGTCCGCGCCGATCAGCACGACGATCGGCTGGCGCGGCCGCGGTGCGTCGATGTATTCGACGTCGACGGCGTCGCGCAATCGCGGATAGAAGCTCAGCAGTCCCTCGACGGAAACCGAATCGCCGCAGTAGAACGGACCTTCGGACTCCTTGAAGAAATTGGGACGGAGAATGAAAAGCTTGTCTTTCATGATGGTCTCGCTAAGGGTTGGGGAAACCGGTGAATAAAACGTGATGCGGTGGTGCTACATCGCCGGACGTCAGGCTTCCGCGAGCGCGGCGGCGCGCATCCGTGCGAAACCGGCGGCGAGGTCGGCGATCATGTCGTCGGGATGCTCGAGCCCCGCGTGAATCCGCAGCAGCGGGCCGGCCGCGGCCCATTGCGTGGCGGTGCGATGGCGCGACGGGTTCGACGGAATGATCAGGCTTTCGAAGCCACCCCAGCTATATCCCATGCCGAAGCACGTCAGTCCGTCGAGCAGCGCACGCACCGCATCGTCGGGCTGCGGATGCAGCACCATGCCGAATAGCCCGCATGCGCCGGTGAAATCGCGCTGCCACAGCGTGTGGCCCGGATCGCCGTGCCTTGCCGGATACAGGATTTGCGCGACTTCCGGCTGTTGCGCGAGCCATTCGATCAGCGCATGCGCGTTACGCTGGTGCCGTTCGAGCCGGACCGACAGCGTGCGCAGGCCGCGCAGCGCGAGATAGGCGTCGTCGCCGCTGACGGTCATCCCGAGTTGCCGGTAGAAGCGGGTGACTTTCGGCGCGAGCGCCTCGGTCGTCAGGATCGCTCCCATCAGCACGTCGGAGTGTCCGGCGATGTATTTGGTCGCGGCGTGAATCGATACATCGACGCCATGCGAGAACGAGCGGAAATTCAGCGGCGTGCCCCACGTGTTGTCGAGCAGCACGACCGCGCCGTGCCGGTGCGCGACGCGGCTGATGGCCGGAATATCCTGTACC
Source organism: Burkholderia sp. Ac-20345 (assembly GCF_017104825.1). Classification (NCBI taxonomy): domain Bacteria; kingdom Pseudomonadati; phylum Pseudomonadota; class Betaproteobacteria; order Burkholderiales; family Burkholderiaceae; genus Burkholderia; species Burkholderia sp. Ac-20345. Next base: position 12,905 of record NZ_JAAGPO010000079.1, read on the forward strand.
TCGAAGGTGAGCGAGCCCGGCGATTCGGCGAATACCGCACGCGTGTTCGGCCGCATCAGCGACGCGATGTCCGCGCCGATCGTCGGATCGTAGTAAGTCGTTGCGATACCGAGGCGCGCCAGCGTTTCGTCGCAAAACGAACGGGTCGGGTCGTACACGGAGTCGGCCATCAGCAGATGGTCGCCCGGATTCAGCACCGCGAGCAGTGCGGTCGTGATGGCGCTAAGGCCGCTCGGTGTCAGCAGGGCGGCGTGCGCGCCTTCGAGCCGCGCGAGCGCTTTCTCGAGCGCGCGCGTGGTCGGGCTGCCGTGGCGCCCGTATGCGAGTGGCGTGCCGCGTACGGCGTCGAGCGCGTCGGTACCATGAAAGAGCAGCGTCGACTGCCGGTAGACGGGCGGGTTCACGGGCGAACCGGGCTGGCCGTGCGAGCGGCCTTCATGGGCGAGAACGGTGTCGGTCGAATGCAGGTGGTTCAAGATGTCTCCTTTGAGTGTCGATCAATCGAAGCGGGGCAGTCGTCGCGCGGTCAATGCAGGATCTTGTCGAGGAAGTCGCGCGCGCGTTCGGAGCGCGGCGCCGCGAAGAACCGGTCGCTGGCCGCGTCCTCGACCACCGCGCCCTGGTCCATGAAGATCACGCGATGCGCGACCTTCCGCGCAAAGCCCATTTCATGCGTCACGCAGACCATCGTCATGCCGTCGCGCGCGAGCTCGACCATCACGTCGAGCACTTCGTTGATCATCTCAGGATCGAGCGCGGAGGTCGGTTCGTCGAACAGCATCGCGACTGGGTTCATCGACAGTGCGCGTGCGATCGCGACGCGCTGCTGCTGCCCGCCGGACAACTGCCCCGGATACTTGTGCGCGTGCGCCTTCAGGCCGACGCGATCGAGCAGCTTCATGCCGTTCTCGACGGCCTCGTCCTTGCGGCGGCCGAGCACCTTGACCTGCGCGAGTGTCAGGTTTTCAGTGATCGACAGGTGCGGAAACAGTTCGAAGTGCTGAAACACCATGCCGACCCGGGCGCGTAATTGCGCAAGCTTCGCGGCGGGATCGCCGAGCCGCGTGCCGTCGACGGTGATGCTGCCTTTCTGGAACGGTTCGAGACCGTTGATCGTCTTGATCAGCGTCGATTTTCCGGAGCCCGACGGCCCGCACACGACGACCACCTCGCCCTTCGAGACTGCCGCGCTGCATGCCGAGAGCACCTGGTGCTTGCCATACCATTTCGATACGTTGTCGAGCGTAATCATGTTCTGTCCGTCGATGGAGTTCATGTGAATGCCGGGTGCGTGTTCAATGCGTGGACGGCAGCGCGAGGCGCGTCTCGACGCGACCCTGCAGCCGCGTGAGCAGCGTGCTCAGCACCCAGTAGATCGCGGCGGCGGCGAGATAGAGCGGCAGCGGCTGGAACGTCGCTGCGATCACCTCCTGCGTCGAGCGCAGCAATTCGGTGACGGTGATCACGGAGACCAGCGACGTGTCCTTGATCAGGCTGATCAGCGTGTTGCCGAGACTCGGCACCGCGAGACGCAGCGCTTGCGGACAGACGACGTAGCGCAGCGTCTGCACGTGCGTGAGACCGAGACTGTGTGCGGCCGCCCATTGCCCGCGGCCGATGCCGAGAATCGCGCCGCGCATGCTCTCCGACAGATAGGCGCCTGCGTTGAGCGTCAGCGTGAAGATGCCGGCCGTCGTGGGATCGAGCGTGATGCCGAGGTCGGGCAGCCCGTAATAGACGACGAACATCTGCACGAGCAGCGGCGTGCCGCGCATCAGGCTGACGTAGCCTTGCGCGAGGCTTGCGGCTAGCCGGTTGCTGCCGATGCGCATGATCGCGATCACGAGCCCGACGACGAGCCCCAACGCCATCGACGCGACGGCAAACTTCAGCGTGAGCATGGCACCCTTGACCATCACGGGCAGCGTATGTACGACCAGTTGGAGTGCTTCCATTGCGTGTCTCCTGATTGTGTGCCGGACGGCCCGCGCGTTCGTGCATTCATGCGCGCGGGCGCGGGGCGGGCTGCGTTATTGCGTCACCGGCTTGGTCGTGTCCGCGCCGAACCACTGCATCGAGATCTTCTTCATCGTGCCGTCCTGCTGCAGCGATGCCACTGCGTCGTCGATCGCCTTCGCGAATTTCGGATTGCCCTTGCGGAACGGGATACCCATCCGGTCTTCGCCGCCCGCGAGCACGGAGCCCGGGCGCAGCGGCAGGTGCGAGTTCTTGATCAGGTAGCTGAGCATCAGGCGATCGTTGACCGCCGCGTCGATCCGGCCGGCCGCCAGGTCACGCAGGTTCTCCGGCGTACCGGGGTAGACCTGCAGGTCGATCGCGGGCACGGTCTTGACCAGATCGACGTAGTTGCTGCCCATCGTCACGCCGACCTTCTTGCCCTTCAGTTCGTCGAGCGACTTGAATGCGCGCGCATCGTTTTGCCGTTGCAGCAGTTGGGCGGACGAATACACGTACGGCACGCTGAAGTCGAGCGCCTGCTGGCGCGACGGCGTGATCGCGACCTGGTTGACGATCACGTCGAACTTGCCGGCCTGCAGGCCGGCAAGAATCCCGCTCCATTCGGTCGTCACGAACTGCGGCTTCACGCCGAGGCGAGCGGCAACCGCCTTCGCGACGTCGACGTCGAAGCCTTCGAGCTGGCCGTCGGCATTGCGGTAGTCGAACGGCGGGTAGGTGCCTTCCAGCGCGATCTTCAGCACACCGGCCTGCTTGACGGTGTCGAGCAGGTCAGCCGCGTGCGATGTCGCGGTCGCGATGCAGAGGAGGGCGGCCGCGATGCCTTGCTTGAACGTCGGGGTGAAGTGCTTCATGGTTGTCTCCGTGGTTGTTGTCGAAAATTCAGGGTGTGCGACGCCGCGGCGACGGGCGGTGTCGCCGTGAGCGGGAAGTCGATGAGGCGTGAGGCGGCGAGCGTTGCTGTCCGCCGTGCGCGATGCCGTGCGTTACGGCATGCGTTCGTGGGCGATGGAGGACCGGCGCGCGTACGGATGGATGAGGCAGGCGCGCGAGCGGCAGCGAAGGCCGGCGTGCGCTGCGAAGCGTTCAAGCGTGCGATTCATGATTGCCCGTGCAGCATTGCGAGTGTTGTGGACCGGACGCATCGTCGATGCGTATCCGGCGACAGGAATGCGGTGCGACTGAGGGCAATCTTAGTTTTGTCAAAAGGGAATGTGTTTCCAAAGATGCGTGCACTTTTCACGCGACGTGGAATGTTTTTCTCTGCGTGAGAGAGGTGGCGCATGCGATCTGCTGCGGTTGCGCGCGGTGAGAGGGATCAGGTGCTACGGTACGGGCGGAAGGTTGCTCCAGGCTGCGATCCGGCCGTACGCCGAAAAGCAGAACGGCCAGGCTGCCGTTAGCGGCAAGCCTGGCCGTTGGCCATCGTCACGCGGGATGCGCGTTACTCGAACGTTTCGAGCGCGAGCAGTTCGTCGATCGTCTGCCGGCGGCGGATCAGCCGCGGCGCGCCGCGATCGACGAGCACTTCCGGCGCGAGCGGGCGGCTGTTGTAGTTCGATGACATCGATGCGCCGTACGCGCCCGCGTCGTGCAGGAACAGCAGGTCGCCGATTTGCGGCTGCGCCAGCTTGCGGTGCGTGACCACGCCGCCCGCGTCCTGCGTGAACACGTCACCCGATTCGCACAGCGGCCCCGCGATTGCGAGATCGACGAGCGGCCGGCCGGCAGGCAGCGCACCATCGTGCGTGTGTACCGACACCGCGTGGTAGCTGCCGTACATCGACGGGCGCATCAGGTCGTTGAAGCCCGCGTCGATCAGCACGAAATCGTGCTTCGGCCGGCGGTTGACGGCCTGCACTTCGGTGACGAGCGTGCCGGCTTCGGCGACGAGAAAGCGGCCCGGTTCGATCTCGATGCGCACCGGGTGGCCGAGATGGCGTTCGATCCGCTTGCGCGCGGCGTCCCACTGGCTGAAGTAGTGACCGACGTCGACGCGCGGCTCGCCGTCGCGATACGGGATCGACAGGCCGCCGCCGGCCGAGATCGCGTCGATGTCGTGGCCGAGCGACGTGACGAGATCGACCATCGCATCGCACACCTGCGACAGGTGGCCGTAGTCGACGCCCGAACCGATATGCATGTGGATGCCGACGAGCTTCAGCCCGTACTGACGCACGATCTCGATCGCGCGCGGCACGTCGTCGATCCAGATGCCGTGCTTGCTCTGCGGGCCGCCGGTGTTGGTCTTGTTGCTGTGGCCGTGGCCGAAACCGGGGTTGACGCGCAGCCACACGCGGTGGCCGGGCGCGTGCTCGCCGATGCGCGCGAGCATGTCGAGCGAACCGGCGTTCACGGTCACGCCGTGCTTCAGCACGGCCGCGAGCGTCGGGCGGTCGATCAGGTCGGCCGTGAACACGACGCCTTCCGGTTCGCCGGCGGGGCTGAACCCGGCCGCGAGGCTGCGCTCGATCTCACCGAGCGACACCGCATCGACGCATGCGCCTTCCTCGCGCATCAGCTTCAGGATATGGATGTTCGAGTTCGCCTTCTGCGCATAGCGGATCACGTCGAACTGACGCAGTTGGGCGATGCGGTCACGGATGACGTCGGCGTCGTACACCCACAGCGGGGTGCCGTATTGCTGCGCGAGCGTCGCGAGCTGGCGGGAATCGAGGGACATGGCAGATGAATCGAGGCGAATGAACGGATAACGTGGATGATGCACCTGATCGGCTATACAGTAAAATGCCTGTTTATCGACATTCGATTCATATCTGATATAGAAGATCATGCTCACGCACCGCCATATCGAGGTCTTTCGCGCGCTGATGGTCACCGGCAGCACGACGCGCGCGGCCGAGATGCTCTATACGTCGCAACCGACGATCAGCCGCGAGCTCGCGCGGATGGAGCAGGTCGTCGGCTTCGCGCTGTTCGAGCGTGCGCATGGCCGGCTGCGGCCGACGATGGCCGCGCTCACGCTGTTCGACGACGTGCGGCTCGCGTATGTGGGGCTTGAACGCGTCGCGGCGACGGCCGCGCGCCTGCGCGAGTTTCGCGACGGTCAGTTGTCGGTGATCGCGCTGCCGGCGTTCTCGCACGCGATCCTGCCCGGCGCGTGCCGGCGGTTTAACGAGAAGCACGCGGGCGCCAGCGTGTCGGTTGCGACGCAGGAGTCGCCGGTGCTCGAGGAATGGCTGACCGCGCAGCGTTACGACCTCGGGCTGACCGAGCGCGACGTCGCGCCGGCCGGCACTGTGCTCACGCCGCTGTTCGAGTTCGACGAAGTGTGTGTGCTGCCCGACGGTCATCCGCTGCTGGCGCAGGATGCGATCGATCTGCTGGATCTCGCCGATCGCCCGTTCGTGAGCCTGTCGCTGAACGATCCGTACCGCATCCTGATCGACGAGGCATTCGCGCAGCTCGGCGTGGCGCCGCGCTCGGTCGTCGAGACACCGTCCGCCGTGTCGGTGTGCGCATTCGTGCGGCAGGGGCTCGGCGCGGCAATCGTCAATCCGCTGACCGCGCTCGATTTCGTCGGGCGCGACCTGCACGTGCGGCCGCTCACGCGGTCGTTTCCGTACCGGGTCAGCGTGATCGTGCCCGAGCACCGGCCGAAGAACCTGCTCGTCGATGCGTTCGCCGACGCGCTGCGCAGCGAGGCGAAGGCGATCCGCCGCCGGTTGGGCGCGCTCCTCGGCTGACGCGGCCGTATGATGGGCGTTTCGCCGTCATCGTCGTCTCTTTCCGGAACCCCTCATGACCGATGTTTCTGCTTCCCTCGAACCACCGATTCTCACTGGCGAACGCGTCGAACTGAGGCCGCTCGACCGATCCGACCGGCAGGCGCTGCTGGACGCTGCCGCCGACGGCCAGTTGTGGAACCTGAAGGTCACGGTCGTACCGGGCCCGGACACGATCGACGCTTATATCGATACCGCATTGCAAGGGCGTTCGGCCGGCACCGTGATGCCGTTCACGATCGTCGATCGCGCATCGGGCCGCGTGATCGGCAGCACGCGTTTCTGGAAGATCGATCACAAGAACCGCAAGCTCGAGATCGGCCATACGTGGCTGAGCGAATCGGCGCAGCGCACGCGCGCGAATACCGAGGCGAAATGGCTGCTGCTGGGTTACGCATTCGACGAGCTGCAATGCGTGCGCGTGCAGTTCACGACCGACGAGCTGAACGAGAAATCGCGCGCGGCGATCCTGCGGCTCGGTGCGAAGCAGGAAGGTATCGTGCGGCACGAACGGATCATGCCGGATGGCCGCAAGCGCAATTCGGTGCGCTTCAGCATCATCGATGACGAATGGCCGGAAGTGCGTGCGCGGCTGTTGGCGAAGCTCGCGACGTGACGTGTGACGCGTGATGTTTGATGTGCGTCGCGCCGCCGGACGGGGAGCGGCGACGCGACGACAGGGGAAGCAGTGCGCCGCGCGCGAAGCGCGGCACTGCGGCGCGTTACTGCGCCGATGCGAGGTGGTGGCGTTCCGCGAGCTTCTGCGCGTCGGTGTAGTGCTTCTGCAGGATCGGCAGCGACTGGCGTGCGACTTCCTTCAGCTTCGTGTCGCGGCCCGACGCGATTTCGGCCTGGAATGCCGAGATGGCCTTCTGCTGGCCGGCAAGCGCGACCTGCTCGATATACGCCTTGTCGAACTCGGCGCCGCGCAGGTTCTTGATGCTGCCCAGCACGGCCGTGTCGGGGTCGTTGGCCGGCACGTCGACGCCGCGCGGGCTCGCTGCGCGCATCGCCTGGATGATCTTTTCATCGTCGGTCGACACGCGTTGCGCGAACGCCTTGACCTGGCTGTCCGACGTGCGCGAATCGGCGATGCGCGCCGCGTCGTGCTGCGTCGACACGGTCTTCGTGCCGTCCGTGATGAATGCTTGATCGGCTTCGTGGATACGCGTTGCGGCAGCCGCCGGTGCGTTCGGTGCGGCCGGTGCCGGTTGTGCGGTTTGCGCAGTCGCCGTCACGGCGACGAGAAGCAGGCCAGCGGCAGACAAAGCAAGGCGCGAGATGTGGGGAAAGCGGTTCATGGGACCTCCTTTCGATCGGGGCTCTGGTTGAAAAACGGATCACGTGATCCGTCGCTGTGCGAGAGACCGGGCGCGCCCGGGCCGGATTCGACCGCCGCTCTGCCGCGGCGCCGGTCGAAGTGTTTCCCGGCCCGACTGATTCTAGGAGAGCGATCCGGTAGCAGGTGCAACCGCGCTGTGGTTTGTGTAACGGTTGGTAAGACGAATCGATGAGCCAGCGTGGCGACAGGTAGTGCGTACCTGTTGCGTGCGCGATGGTGGCAATTTTTGCGCGCACGTCGCGGGCGAGATGCAGGTGGGTGTCATCTGTTTTTCATCGTCGTGCTGCCGTGTCGTGCGAAGACGTGCGCATCGAGTGATGGGTCGAAACCGATGCGCGCAGCGCTCGAATGCGTCACACGCGATCGAGCAATGCGTCGAGACGGGGCAGCAATGGCGTCGTGCAATGTGCCTGCAACGCGTCCGGCGCGGTGTAGCCCCACGCGACGCCCTGGAATGCGATGCGCGCACGCCGTGCCGCGTCGGCGTCGCGGATTTCATCGCCGACATACAGCACTTCGTCGTTGTGCACGCCGGCCTCATGAACGAGCGCGCGCAGGCGACGTGCCTTGCCGAACAACGGAATGCCGCACGCGAAATGTTCGACACGGCTGCTGGCGTGCGGGCCGAGCCGGTCGCGCACGATCTCCTCGGTATTCGAAGTGGCGATCGCGATGCGGATGCCGCGCGCGACGAGCGCGTCGAACGTTTCGTCGACGCCGGGGAACAATGCCACTTGCGCGACACGCGGCTGCATCAGGCGACGCATGTCGATCGTCACGCGCGGCACTTTCCACATCGGCACGTCGAGCGCGCGAATGATGTCGCGCGCCGACATGCCGCGCAGCGCCGGGCGCAGTTCGGGCGTGGCATCGCGAAAGCCGTGCATGCGCGACGCTTCCGACAGTGCCGCGAGAAAGCTGTCGAGCGAATCGGCGAGCGTGCCGTCGAAGTCGAATGCGATGAGGCGGAAGGTCATGGCGCGGCGTGGCGGGTTGATTGGGCAGGTGACATTGTCACCGAATCGAGCTCCGTCGCCCGCGCGACCGGTTGCGCCTGCGGCGACGCGAGATAGTCGAGCAGCTTATTCGCCTCTTCCGGATGAGCGGCGCCGCTTGTAGCCCCTCGCGCCGCGCGGTATCGTCACCATTTCGCCTTCCACGCCCCCAACCGGAGACCGACGTGCCTGCTGCCACCCCCGCCACGCTGAGATTTTCCACCGACAAGCGCGAACTCGACGTCGACGCGATCTTCGACTTCCTGCATCGCGATGCGTACTGGTCACTGGGCATTCCGCGCGACGTGGTCGAACGTGCGATCGAGGGCTCGCTATGCTTCGGCGCCTACGTGGGCGACCGGCTCGTCGGTTTCGCGCGGCTCGTGACCGATCACGCGACGTTCGCGTACCTGTGCGACGTGTTCGTGCTGCCGGCCGAACGCGGCAACGGCTACGGCCGCGCGCTGATCGACCACGTGTTCGCGCAGGAGATGGTGCAGGGCCTGCGTCGCATCATGCTCGTGACGTCCGATGCGCACGAGCTGTATCGGCCGGTCGGCTTCGGGCCGTCGGCGAATCCCGAGCGGGTGATGGAGATCCGCCGCCCGGACATCTACGCGAAACGCTGACGCGTGGCGCAGCGCATACAATACGCGCTTTCCGTTTTTTGCCGAAGAGAAGCCCATCATGACCGAACAGGAAGCCGAACAGCTCGCGACGCACCGCCATTACAAGGGCGGGCTGTATCGCTACATCGGCGTTGCGCGCCATTCCGAAACCGAGGAATCGGTGGTCGTGTACGAACACCTGTGGCCGCATGCACGCGGGCTGTGGGTGCGGCCGGAAGCGATGTTCAACGGGAACCTCGAAGACGGCACGCCGCGTTTCCGCAAGCTGCGCGACTGATTTGCGGCCGGCGGCGCGTGGCGCCGCCGTGCCAGCCGGCTGCGTGAACGTCTACGCGCCGGCCAGCGCCTTCACCAGCTCCGGCGGGGCCTGCCCGACCGTCACTTCCGGCGTGCCGTGCCACGCCGCGAGCTTCTTCACCGCCTTCGCGACATCGGCTGCGAGCCCCGTGCCGAACCGCACGCCTGGCTCGACATGCACGGCCTTCAGTTCGAACGTGCCGAGCGTGCGATGTGCCTTCGCGTCGATGCGCCCGACCAGCCGCCCGCGATGCAGTACGGGCAGGCAGAAATAGCCGTAACGCCGCTTGTGCCCGGGCGTATAGCATTCGATCGTGTAGTCGAAACCGAATAGCGTCGACGCACGCCGCCGGTCCCAGACGACCGGGTCGAACGGCGACAGCAGTGTCGTGACCGTCGAGCGCAGCGTGTCGGCCTCGGCGGCCGGCAGCAGCGCTTCGAGCGAGCGATGCACGTAGGCCGGCTCCTTCCAGTCGTCGATCGCCACCGGAATCAGGTCGCCCGCGTCCGCGAGCTGCTCGAGCTCCGCGCGGTACGAACGTCGCGGCAGCCGATAGTAGTCCGCCACCCAGTCCGCACGCACCACACCGAGCGCGCGGCACGTGTAGTCGAGCAGCGCGGGCAGCACGGCGCTGCGCGGCGGCAGGTCGCGCGTGTCGTCCCAGTCGGGCAGCACGCGCTCGCGCACGTCGTACACGCGCTGGAAGTTGCGGCGTTCCGACACCATCAGGTCGCCCGTCGTGAACAGCACTTCCAGGTGCTGCTTCTCGGGCTTGCGATCCCACCAGCCGTTGCCTTTCGCGCCATCCTCGCGGACGAAATCGGCCGACCGCACGGGGCCCTCGGCGCGAATTCGCGCGAGCAGCCGCTCGATGTCGGGACGATTCTGCTCATGCCACTCGGCCGCGTACTTCCAGCCCATCCCCGACGGGTCGAGCATCTTGTAGCGCATCAGGCCGAACTGCTCGACCGGCAGGAAGCACGCTTCGTGCGACCAGTATTCGAACAGGCGCGCTTCGGCGAGATGTTCGTCGAGCCACTGCGGCGAGAAATCGCCGAGTCGGCTGAACAGCACGAGATACGGGCTGCGCGCGACCACGTGGATGGTATCGATCTGCAGCTGCGCCATCCGGCGGATCGTGTCGAGCACGTCGGATTTGGTCGCCTTGCGGCGGGGCGGCGTCAGCAGGCCCTGTGCGGCGAGATGCAGCGCGCGGGCGGCGGCGGTCGAGAGCGTAAGCATCGGAAGGGCGGCCGGGAGTGATGGTCGGGAACCACTTTAGCGCGAAAGCGGCGCGCGCGTGCGACGTGCCGATGCACCGTGTCTGACAATGGTTGACAGACGCGTTTTGCAAGTTTCCCTATAGTGCAGTTCATGGCGCGACGACAAAGACGCGCAACGATTTTGCTTCCGACGCACATATGTCCATGGCACGCAGGAAGCGAATCCGGGATTCTCAACCCCCATCGGGAGACCCGGAGCCCTGAGCGGACATCCATGCGGCTGTGCACCGGCCCCGTGTGGATGTCCGCTGATTTTTTTGTATTTTCCGGTTTGCTTCGCGGGCGGTTTTTCCTTTTGCCCGTTCTACCCCTTTCGCTATTTCCCGCTCGTCTGCCTGATGGCTATTGCCGCTTGCCGCGCGCGACTTCGTCGCCGGCGCCGGGCGGCAGCCGCCGCGTGATCGGAATCGACGCGAGCGAGCACAGCCCGACCACGAGGAAAGCGGGCCAGAAATCCGACCACACCATCTTCTGATGACCCTGCAGCCAGTGCGAAATGTGCAGCACGAGGCCGGCCACCGTCACGCCCAGGCCGAGCGACATCTGCTGCACGACGCTGCCGAGGCTCGTCGCGCGGCCCGCGTCGCGCGGCGAGATGTCCGCGTAGATCATCGAGTTCAGGCTCGTGAACTGCAGCGCGGGGAAGATGCCGCCGACGAGCACGATCAGCCAGATCGCCCAGGTCGCCATGCCGGGATGGAACACGCCGTACGCGGCGATCGCGAGCCCCGCAAATGCCGCGTTGTAGATCAGCACCGTACGGAAGCCGAAGCGGCGCAGCGTATGGGTGGCCGTCGAGCGGCTCATCGCGCCGCCGAATGCGGACGCGCACGTGATGAGCCCCGAATGGAACGCGCTCATGCCGAGCCCTTCCTGCAGCGCGAGCGGCAGCAGGAACGGCACCGCGCCGAGGCCGATGCGGAACAGCGACCCGCCGACGACGCTCGCGTGATACGTCGGAATCTTCAGGAAGCTGAGGTCGAGCACCGGGCGCTCCTTGCGGCGCGCGTACGGTACGTACAGCGCGAGCAGCGCGGTGCCGGCCACGCACATGACGAGCGCGTTCGAACGCGACGTGAGCGAGCCGTCGATCAGCGTGAGGCCCATCAGCAGCAGCGCGGCGCCGCTGGCCGACAGCAGGAAGCCGAACCAGTCGAGCGGACCCGGATCGGGTTCGCGCGTGTTCGCGATGTGCTTGCTCGCGAGGTAGATCCCGTAGATGCCGATCGGCACGTTGATGAAGAAAATCATCCGCCAGTGCAGGTAGGTCGTGATGAAGCCGCCGACCAGCGGCCCGACCGTGGGCCCGAACAGCGCGGGAATCGCGAGGTAGTTCATCGCCCGGACGAGATCCGAGCGCGGCACCGCGCGGAAGATGATGATGCGGCCGACGGGCACCATCATCGCGCCGCCGACGCCCTGGATGAAGCGCGCGAACGTGAGCACGCCGAGGGAATTGGATGCCGCGCACATCAGCGAGCCGACGACGAAGATGCCGATCGCGGTGCGGAACACGGAGCGTGCGCTGAAGCGGTCGGCCAGCCAGCCGCAGATCGGGATGAACACGCCGAGCCCGACCACGTAGGCCGTGATCGCAATGTTCAACGTGACGGGGCTGTGCCCGAAGTCCCTCGCCATCGCGGGGAGGGCGGTGACGATGATGTTCGCGTCGACGCTTTCCATGAACAACGCACAGGCAACGATGAGCGGTGCTAGAAAGACGGGCGACATGGGCTGGGCGCGCGGTAAAGACGCCATTATGCCCACAATGTGACCGTTGAGTCACGTACGACAACAGTTGTTCCGCATGTTGCAACAGTCGTCCTTGTTAGCAGGCGGCGCAGAAAGAACGACTGCGCAAACGCGGCGCTTGCATCGCGCCTGTATCCCGCATGCGCCTGGACGGCAGGCAGCGCGACCGCTTCGTCGTTGGCCGCATATACGTTCGCGACACCTGGCAGGATCTCGACGATGTCGAAGCAGCGATCCCGGAACGGCATCTCGCGAAGCGTGTCGATCACGCGTTCGCATGCGTGGTGATCGTGCGCGTCGCCGAGACACCCATCGGTCACGTGAGCCGAGTAGAACGCGGTGTCGCAGAATTGCAGCGATACGCGTTCGCCGTGAGTCTTGCGGATCGGCGCGATGTAGACGCGCAGCCGCCGCAAGCGCTTCGGCACGGGGGAGCCGAGCCATTGTGGGTGCGTCTTCACGAGGATGAGGGCGGGCGGAGGCGCGGCTAGCAGGGGCACGCTGATTCCTTTTTGACAGAGTGGAAGGGTGTTTCTAGAATATGAGCGTTTGCTCATATTCGAAACTCGCATTCCAGCCATGTCCGAATCGTCCCCGCGAATCCCGCTGTCGCCCCGCAAGGCGCCGCGCCAGCGCCGCTCGGTGGCCACCGTCGACGCGATCGTCGAGGCCGCCGCTCGCATTCTGGAGCGCGACGGCTTCGACGGCTACACGACGAACGCGGTTGCGGCGCTGGCCGGCGTGAGCATCGGTTCGCTCTATCAATACTTCCCGAATCGCGATGCGTTGACGGCCGCGCTCGTCGAGCGCGAGAGTGCGCATCTGCTCGACGACGTCGAGCGGGCTGGCGCGCTGTCGTCATGCGACGACGTACTGCGCGCACTGGTACGCGCGGCGGTCGCGCACCAGATGCGCCGTCCCGCGCTCGCGCGGCTGATCGATTTCGAGGAGGCGCGGTTGCCGCTCGGCGCGCGCACCGCACACGTCGCGGACAGCATCCACGCGACGCTGCGGCATGCGCTCACGCTGCGCGATGCGCCGCGCGTTGCTGCGCCCGACGTCGTCGCGCACGATCTGCTCGCGATCGTGAAAGGGATCGTCGATGCGGCAGGCGCGCGCGGCGAGACCGACGCGGATGCGCTCGACGCGCGTGCGTGGCGGGCCGTACGCGGTTATCTGCGCGAGTCGCGCGAATCGAAACTTGCTTGATGTGCACGTTTCGTGCGACAGTCGGACCCACTCGCAACACAAAACGACGCGCATCGATCGAGGGCCATCGAGACGAGCGCGCGCGCGAACGAGACCTCGTGCCGACCCACTCACCATCGAAAGGAGGGGACACGTCATGACGTCACGTCGTGCCGCATCGATTGCATCGCGCTTCTCAAGTCGCTTCTCAAGCCGCTTCTCATCCCGTCTTTCACCGCCTCTCACGCCACCCGCGCCGCGTCTTCGCTGGGCCGCGGCACTGGCCGTCGCGTATCTCGCCGTTGCCGGCTGCGCCGCGCAGGCTGACAACGCGAACCAGGCCGCCGCGCAGGCGGCTGCCCAGTCGGCGCCGCCTGCCACGGCCGCTGTTGCGACCCCCGCATCGGGCACGCTGCTGCCGCCGCCGAGCCAGCTCTACGGCGACCTGTTCGTCGCGGTGCAGACCGCGCAGATCTATCCGGACCAGAAGACCTTCGTCGACGCGACGCCCGATAGCGACCCCGCGACGATCGTGCAGTTGTATCAGCAACAGAAATCGCAGCCGGGCTTCTCGTTGAAGGCGTTCGTCGGCCAGCATTTCACGCCGCCCCCGGAAGGCGGCGTGACACCGCCGCCGAACCAGACGCTGCGGCAGCACATCGACTGGCTGTGGCCGCAGCTCACGCGCACGAGCACGACGGTGCCGCCCTACAGCTCGCTGATCCCGCTGCCGAAGCCGTACGTCGTGCCGGGCGGCCGCTTCCGCGAAGGCTACTACTGGGATACTTATTTCACGATGCTCGGGCTGCAGGTGTCGGGCCGCGAGGATCTCGTCGACAACATGCTCGACAACTTCGCCCATCTGATCGACACGATCGGGCACATCCCGAACGGCAACCGCACGTACTACGCGAGCCGCTCGCAGCCGCCGTTCTTTGCGTACATGGTCACGCTCGCCGCGCAGGCCGAAGGCGACAAGGTCTACCAGAAATACCTGCCGGCACTGCGCAAGGAGCATGCGTACTGGATGCAGGGCGAAACCACGACGCCGCGCGGGCAGGCCGCGCGCCATGTGGTCGCGATGCCCGACGGCGCGGTGCTGAACCGCTACTGGGATGCAAGCGATACACCGCGCGACGAGTCGTATCTCGAGGACGTGACGACCGCGAAGTCGGCGACGGGGCGTCCCGCGAACGAGGTCTACCGCGACCTGCGTGCGGGTGCCGAAAGCGGCTGGGACTACAGCTCGCGCTGGTTCGGCGACGGCAAGACGCTCGCGACGATCCGCACGACGTCGATCGTGCCGGTCGACCTGAACAGCCTGATGTTCCATCTCGAGACGACGATCGTGAAGGGCTGCACGGTCACGCGCGACGTGGCATGCGTGACGGATTTTTCAGCGCGCGCGGCGCGGCGTGCGGCCGCGATCAACCGCTATCTGTGGAACCGCCGCGGCTACTACGGCGACTACGACTGGCAACTGCGCAAGCCGCGCGACGCCGTGACGGCCGCTGCGCTGTATCCGTTGTTCGCGGACGTGGCCTGGCCTGAGCGCGCGAAGGCGACTGCGCGCGAGGTACGCAAGACGCTGTTGCAGCCGGGCGGCCTCGCGACGACCACCGAGAACACCGGGCAGCAGTGGGATGCGCCGAACGGCTGGGCGCCGTTGCAGTGGATCGCGATCGACGGGCTGCGCCGCTATGGCGAACCGGCGCTCGCGAAGGACATCGGCACGCGCTTCCTGGCCGACGTGAAGCATGTGTATGCGACCGAAGGCAAGCTCGTCGAGAAGTACGTGGTCGAAGGCGCCGGCACGGGCGGCGGCGGTGGCGGTGAATATCCGCTGCAGGACGGTTTCGGCTGGACCAACGGCGTCACGCTGAAACTGCTGGGGCTGTACGGCGAGTGACGCGCGGCGCGGGCCGCGCGTCTGCACCGCAAGAGAACGCACGGGCCGGACTGTCGCACAAGCGGCCGTCCGGCCCGTGTCTGCATCCGGCTTGCTTTGGCGCGTCAGAACGTGATCGTCGTGCGCACGCCGACCACCGTTTCGTCGCCGATACGCGCCCCGGCCGCGTTCGGGTTCGGGATGCCGCCGCCCGGACGGAAGAAGTGCTGCAGGTCGGCCTGCAGTTGCCACCACGGCGCGACCTGATACTGGTACGTCGCCTCGACGACCGTTTCCGCGCGGCGCACCGGATAGCCGGGTGTCGTGTACACGCCGGTGTCGCCGTCGAGGCCGCGCGCATGCGAGCCGATCTTCGCGTAGCCGACCGCGATGCCCGCGACGTCGTTGTCGCGTCCCTTGAACGGCGCCTTCAGCGTCACGCCTGCGTTGGCGGCGAAATCGACGATATTGCGATCGCCCGGCGCGCCCATCACGCGCGCGAACACGCCGACCGAGCGGGGGCTGTCGGCCGACGGCCGCCACACCATCTGGTCCGCGACCGCATAGAACCCGTAGTTGCCGCGATGGGTGGCGGCAATGCCGTTGCTCTCCGGATTCGCGAGCGACAGGCCGTCGGTGCCGTAGCGCAGGTCGTTCGCATGCTGCGACTGATACCAGAAGCCGAGCTTGTACGTGCCCGGCAGGCCGGCGGGTTGCGGCGCCTTCGGATCGGCGGGCGGCGCGTTCAGCGCGTACTGCACTTCGCCGATCACGAATGTGCCGCTGCGCAGGTTGAAGTTCGTGCCGTGCGCGTTCAGCACCTGCGCATCGCCGTCGCTGCGGCCGGCCGGGTCGCCGTCGAACACGCCGACCATCGCGGTCCACGCATCGGACGGCTTCACGCGCAGCCGCACGCCGAGCGACGACAGCGGATACGCGGGGCCGCCGGCCGGCAGGTCAGTCGACGGCAGTACGGGCCAGCCGAACGTGGCGTTCATGAACGTCGCCGCGTTCTGGCTCACCATGAATTCCTGGTCGACGCTTTGCTGGCCGACCTTCACGTCGACCTTGCCGTCGAGCAGCGACTGCTGGTACCAGAGCTCCCACAGGCGCGTGGTCGAATTCGCCTCGATGCCGGTCGTGGTCTGCAGCGTCTGCAGATAGCGTTGCGTGAGGTTGGTGCCGTGAATCTGCAGCGCCGATACGTTGAACGTGCCGCCCGGCAGGCCGACTGCCTTGCCTGTGTCGACGGTGAAACCGAATTGCGTGAGCCCCTGATACGCGCCGCCGCGATTCGTGCCGCCCGACGTGTTGTACAGGTACTCGCTGGTTTCCTGCAGGCTCAGCGTGATGCCGTGATCGCCGAGCCTGTCACGCAGGCCGCCCATGTTGCCGAGCAGGTTCGAACGCTCCCAGAAGCCGGTGGGGGCGGGCGCGGCAGCATCGGCGGCCTGTTGTGCGGGAGCGGCGGCGTCGCTGGCGCCGGCCGCTGGTTCGGCTGCTGCCGACGACGCTTGCGCGAACGCCGGCGCGGCGGCGAGGGACAGCAGCAGCGTGGCAAGCGCATTGACGCGGAACTGGCGCGGGACGGGTTCGAGGTAGTTCTTCATGTGGGTTCCGTTGGCGGTTTGATTAGTTAGACTGAAGAAACGAAAACGTGATGCGGGATGCGCGGCGAGACGATCGCGCGGCGGCACCTGGCGAGTGGCACGGCTGCGCGACGGGGGGAGTTACGGCAGCCAGCCGCCGACGCGCCACACCTGCGCGAAGCCGAGGCGCGATGCGGCCGAGCACAGCAGCGCGACGAGCGCGACCGCGGCCGCCATCACGGCGAGCAGCAGGCAGTCGAGCGGGCGGGGCGCTGCCGGCACGTGGGCGAGCGCCGTGCCGCGCCAGTTGGTGAACGCGTGGGCGAGCGGCGAGAGGCCGGAAACGAATGAGCGGTCGCATGCGAGGTGCACGATGCGCTTGAGTCTGACCGCGAACGATTGAAGAAACATGACGCTGCCTCCGTCCGGTCCGGCTTAGGCCGGACGACGTGATCGAGCGCGGGCGCGTGACGCGGCCTGCGATCGGAGGGTGGAACGTAATGGAGCGTGCAACGGACGAACCGGCGATGGCCGGCCCGGAAGGAAGCGCGCTAACCCGACGAATGCGAGCTAGCGGCGTAAGACATGCGTCTGGCTGCTATCTCGCGATGGCTTGGCCGGCCTGGACCGGCATCGAACTGCAACTAGAGCATGTGTCCACGGAGGGACTCCTGTGATGAATTGCGGCGGATTGTATTCGCGTCGTTTGCTGCAGCGCAAGTAAAAAGCGCATAAAAGGCGCGGTGTGTGGCGTGCGTGTCGCCACGAGCGCGGCGGCGCAGCAGCGCCGCGAGGGCGGAACGACGAGGCGGCGGCGGGGGCGCCACGCCGTTGTTCGCACACATCGGACCGTGACCGCGTCGTGACGCGCTGAAAGGTTCCGGTACGTCGTTTCAAGGGCAAATCTTTCAGTGCCGCAAGGCAGGAAATTTATTTCGAGAAATGGGGTTGGGAGGGGTTGACTTCACTTTCGGGCCGTCCATAGAATCCGCCATCTTCACTCTTGGGGCCGCCGCCTTGGACGCCTGCAGTAGTCGATCTTCGAACGAAATTTCCGCCTGAGCGACCGACGTCCGCGCCTCATCGAAGCCGCCGTTTGTCCCCCAGGCAAACGGTGCGCGCAGCAGCATTCCGCAGCAAATTCCTACGTGCACCCTGATTCGCGCCGGTTAGCGTGATGCGTTTTCGCATGCGCCGTCCGGTTTCACCGCCGCCTGGCTGGCGGCCGCGTTCGCGCATGCCTTTCCCGGGCTCGCGAATGCCGGCCCGCACGCCTGACGGCGGTCAACCGTGTTTTCCGGAACACCGCACAGGAGCCGCCATGAACGACAGTGACAGTTGTCCCTTATGCCCGTTGCACACACAGACCCTTTTGAACCCGGGTCGCAGGGACAATCCGGCCGACTAGCCTGACACGTCGTTCAGGCCCCGGACTGGCCCCGCGCCCAATACGCGGCCGGCACGCCTGCCGTCGCCGCATGGAGCCAGACCATGAACTTCGGCCTTCTGCTGTCGAATCTTCCGCACGTCACGGAATCGCGCCACCACTACGACGCGATGCTGATGCTCGACGCCCGTCCGCGGGTGTTCTCCCGCCTGTTGAACCGGCTGAAATCGTTGATCCGCTGAAGGGCGCACCGAGCGCGCCTCGGCATGCGCACGTGCAGCTGCCTGCGGGCAGGCGCCGCGTGCGCATTCCAAGGTCACACGCTCATCGAATCGAATAACCATTAGCCGTACGGAACACATCATGTCCACGCCATCCAACGTTTCTCCACCGATCGCCGTCGAACGCAGCGCCGTGCTCGACGAAGCCCACCTGGGCGACATCCGCGGTGCGCTCGGTACGATCGCGCATCACGACACCGGTACGCGCGGCTCGTGGTGGGCGCGCCTGCGCACGCTGCTCGCGATCATCGGCCCGGGCCTCATCGTGATGGTGGGCGACAACGACGCCGGCGCTTTCGGCACCTACACGCAGGCGGGCCAGAACTACGGCACGACGCTGCTGTGGACGCTGCTGCTGCTCGTACCGGTGCTGTACGTGAACCAGGAAATGGTGCTGCGCCTCGGCGCGGTCACGGGTGTCGGCCATGCACGCCTGATCTTCGAGCGCTTCGGCAAGTTCTGGGGCGCGTTCAGCGTGATCGACCTGTTCCTGCTCAATGCGCTCACCATCGTCACCGAGTTCATCGGCATCACGTTCGTGCTGGATTTCTTCGGGCTGCCGAAGGTGGCCGGTGTGTGCGTGGCTGCGGCGCTGACGATGGCCGCGGTGAGTACCGGGGATTTCCGGCGCTTCGAGCGGTTCGCGATCGGGCTGTGCGTGTTGAGCCTGCTGCTCGTGCCGGTGCTCGTGTCGATCCATCCGCCCGTCGCGCAGATGTCGCGCGATTTCTTCGTGCCGAACTGGCCCGCGCACGCGAAGCTGTCGGACGTGATGCTGCTCGTGATCGGCATCGTCGGCACGACCGTCGCGCCATGGCAGCTGTTCTTCCAGCAGAGCTACGTGATCGACAAGCGCATCACGCCGCGCTTCATGAAGTATGAAAAGGCCGACCTGTGGATCGGCATCGTGTTCGTGCTGATCGGTGCGGTCGCCATGATCGGGTTCAGCTCCGCACTGTTCGGCGGGCATCCGGAAGCCGGCAACTTCACCGATGCGGGCGGCATCATCGCGGGCCTCGAGAAGTATGCGGGCCGCACGAGCGCAACGCTGTTCGCGGTGGCGCTGCTCGACGCATGCATCATCGGCGCGGCGGCCGTGTCGCTGTCGACGGCCTATGCGATCGGCGACGTGTTCAAGATCCGCCACTCGCTGCACCGCGGCGTGTCCGATGCGAAGGGCTTCTATCTCGTGTATTTCGGCATCGTCGCGGCCGCGGCCACGCTCGTGCTGATTCCGGGCAGCCCGCTCGGCCTGCTGACCGAAGCCGTGCAGACGCTCGCGGGCGTGCTGTTGCCGAGCGCGACGGTGTTCCTGCTGGTGCTGTGCAATGACCGCCAGGTGCTCGGCCCGTGGGTCAACTCGACGAAGCTCAACGTGTTCACCGGCGCGGTGATCTGGGTGCTCGTGCTGCTGTCGATCATCCTCACGGCGTCGGTGATGTATCCGGATATCAGCGGCGAAGCGATCGTCGACGTGCTGGTCGGCGGCACCGTGCTCGCGATCACCGGCTATATCGCCACGGTATTGATCCGCCGCAACAAGCGCGTGGTCGAGCCGGCCATCGATCGCTCGTTGCGCGACACGTGGCGCATGCCGCCGCTCGACGCGCTCGAGCCGCAGAACATGACGGTCGTGACGCGAATCTGGATGGCCGTGCTGCGCGGCTATCTCGTGATCGCGGTCGGTCTCGTGATCGTCAAGGTGGTGCAGATGACGCTGCTGAAGTAACGCAGGTCGTCTTCAAGGAAGCGGTGCCGGCCCGGCACCGCACCGCACCGCAACCCGCACATACCGGCCTTCGTGGCCGGCATGTGCGTTTACGCGTCCGCTTGCGGCACGCCGCATGCGCTGCGCGGCCGTCAGATCAGCTCGAGCTTCGACGTCAGGTACGTGAGCTGGATCCGGTTCGCGACGCCGAAGCGCTTGCGCAGCTTGCGCAGGTGATAGTCGACGTTGTGCGCGCTCGTGTCGAGGCGCCGGCCGATCTCCTTGTCGGAGGCGCCTTCGGCGATGCCGAGCAGCAGTTCCTGCTCGAACGGCGTGAGCCCGTTCACCGCGCGCTCGCGCGACGTCGAGATCAGCTGCGGCGACGCGAACTTGTGCACCGACAGCCCGATCGACAGCGCCTGCTCGATCGTCGCCGGCGTGATCCATTCGCGCGTGCGACGCGGCGCGGTGAAGCTCATGAACGCGTGCAACCGCGTGCCGGGCACGGCCATCGAATACATGATGCCGCTGCACATCCCGTCGTCCTGCATCGTCTGCAGGAAGCCGTCGAGCGCGGCCGGCGTCACGTGCGGGCCATCATCGCGCTCGCGGTGTTCGCGGCGCAACTGCTGCAGGTCCCACACGATCGGCATGTTGCATACGCGCGCGCCGAGCGTGCGCGGATCGATGTCGTGGTGGTTGTGCCGCACGTAGTCGCCGCGATAGGTGGCCGGCGTGAAGGCTTCGTGCAGGTACAGGCTCTCGACCCGCTCGCGCGCGAATTCGAGCGCGAAGTACGCGAACGTCGAAAAGCCCGTCAGATGCAGCAGGCTCGTGACGATCCGGTTGCGCTCGGCCGTGCTCTGCGCGTGCGCGAGCGTATCGGCGACGCCGAGCTTCGGCGCGTGCGGCTGCGCGACGTCGCCGCGCTTCACGTCGTCACACCAGACGACCTGCACGGCACGCTCCCGCAGCGCATCCGCGCATGCGTTCAACCCGCGTGACGGGCGGGAATAGGTTGGGGCGACCGCTTCTTCATGCAATGCAATATCGGACATGAGCCATCCCTCGGAATCGACGCGCATCGCCTGGCGGCGGCCGTATCGTGTACGGCGTTCGCGGCGGTGCGATCGAGCATCGTTTTGATATGCGCCGATCGTCATCCCTGACGAAACGCGGGGGCATTGTACAAAAATGCTTGTATCCGCGTAATATGCCGTAATACTAATTGCGGCGAAAGGTTCATATTCGCACGCATATAACGACGACCAGAAAATCATAAAGAAAAGACCAGATCGTGACGGGGCGCAGTTTCACATATTGGGAAAGGGCGGGCTCCTCATGACACATGCTGACGGCGCACCACGCGTCGAATGGTTCTCACAAGCCGATATAACGGCTGCTGCCGCTTATTCGAGCGAATATCAGGCAATCGAGCGCGACGTTTTTACCGGGCTGCAAATTACTCCCGGTAAATCCGACTTCGCACCGGTCGATTTCGCGCAATGCCATGCGCGATTGCGGCAAATCGGATTCAGCACGCTCGGTTACGGCGCGTACGAAATGATCGGGCGGCGCATCCTGTGCGCGCACCTGCTGCGCGATCTCGCGCCGGCGACGTTCATGCAGCCGTTCATCGAAGGCATGCTCTACGAAAGCGACCCGCGCTTTGCGCAGGTGCGGCAGAGCGGCTTTCCGGTCGCGTGGCGGCTCGACGAGATCGAGGCGGCCGCGCAGGGCAGCGGCGACCGCAAGGTGCTGGCGCTTGCCGGCCATCTGCGCGCGCACGCGATGAACAGCGGCGTGATCTTCGGCCTGTCGGCGCCGCGCCTCGACCTGCGTGTCGCGGTGAACGTGACGTCGGAGACGCACGGCACCGACTGGATCGACGATCGCGTGATCGGCGGCGCGCTGTCGGTCAGCCTCGCCGTGCATCGCGTCGCGCTGCCGTTCCTCGAGGCGCGCATCGCGCGCATGCGCGGCTTCGCGCTCGGCGACGAGCAGCAGCAGGTGCTCGACCGGCTCGTGCACGGGCTGTCCGACCAGGAGATCGCGAGCGCGCTGCGCACGTCGCTGCACAAGGTCGGCCACCACATCCGCTCGCTCGAAAAACTCTTCAACGTGCAGAACCGCGCGCAGCTCGCATACCTCGCCGCGCGGCGGATGCCGTCCGACCTGACGTCCGCCTGACGCGCGCGCCGGTGGCCCGGCGCGCGATGGAAGCGGTTCCGGCGGCGCGTGCCAGAACGTGCCGCCGGGTTTCGTAGTCCGATTCGATCGTCGCCGGAAAACGCGCTTTCACGCTACGAGGCGCGTCCCTTTTTCCGTCGTTCCCCGTCGCTACACTCGTCCCATTCAACGGTCCGTGCGACATGGGGCAGGGTTGCCCGTACCAGCCGGCAATAACGACAGGACAACGGCACGATGGCAGAACCGAAGGCGCTCCCCCGCGACTGGCAGCGGTTGTTTTCCGCTGGCCGCGGCGTGTCCGGACGGCGTCTCGGGGGCGCGTCGCCGCGCGCCGACCTGTTCCTCGCGACGTTCATCGTCGCGGTCGTCGCGCTGTTCATCCTGCCGCTGCCGCAGGCCGCGCTCGACGGGATGATCTCGCTGAATCTCGCCGCGAGCGTCGTGTTGCTGACGGTGTCGACCTACGTGCCGTCGGCGGTCAGCTTCTCGTCGTTTCCCGCGCTGCTGCTGTTCACGACGCTGTTCCGGCTCGCACTGAACATCGCATCGTGCAAGCTGATCCTGCTGCACGCGAACGCGGGTCACGTGATCGACGCGTTCGGGCGGCTCGTGGTGGGCAACAACGTCGTGGTGGGCGGCGTGGTGTTCCTCGTGATCGCCGTCGTGCAGTTCATCGTGATCGCGAAGGGCTCGGAGCGGGTGGCCGAGGTCGGCGCGCGCTTCTCGCTCGATGCGATGCCGGGCAAGCAGATGAGCATCGACGCGGACCTGCGCGCGGGCATCATCAGCGCCGACGAAGCACGCGAACGCCGCGAGAAGCTCGAGCAGGAATCGCAGATGCACGGCGCGATGGACGGCGCGATGAAGTTCGTGAAGGGCGACGCGATCGCAGGCCTCGTGATCGCCTTCATCAACATCGTCGCGGGGATCGCGGTCGGCACGCTGATGCACGGAATGGATATCGGCGATGCGCTGCAACGCTACGCGATCCTGACGGTCGGCGACGGGATGGCGTCGCAGATTCCGTCGCTGCTCGTGTCGATCGCGGCCGGCATCGTGACGACGCGCGTCGCGACACGCGATGCGCGGCAGCGCCAGCTCGGCGAACAGCTCGGCGAGCAACTGGGCGCGCATCCGCGCGCATTGCTGATCGCGGCGTTCGTGCTGAGCGGGTTCCTCGTCGTACCCGGCTTTCCGAAATGGTCGTTCGCGCTGATCGCGCTCGGCCTCGGCGCGTTCGCGTTCTCGCAGCTCAGGCGCAAGACGGCCGCGCCGAGCTTCAACCTGATTCATGTCGCGGGGCGCGTCGGTGCGGCCGACGACGGCCAGCCCGCGAAGGTGTCGCATGCGGCCGGCGTCACGTCGCTGATTGCGGTGTCGCTGTCCGACGACCTGCGCACGAGCCTGAACCTGGCGCACCTGCAGGCCGCGCTGTCGAGCGCGAAGGCGCGCGTCGACGCGGACATCGGCACCGTGTTCCCGCGCATCACGCTGAACGACGACGAAGGCGCGGCGGCCGGCACGTACCGGATCTACCTGCAGGACGTGCTCGCGGCGCAAGGCGCGCTGAAGCCGGGCTGGCTGCTGTGGGACGGCGTCGCGCCGCTGCCCGAGCGCGCGGAGCGCCAGCCGGCCGAAGCGTTCGGCCCGTTCGCGACCGCGCTGTGGATCAAGCCCGACGGCGCGGCGCCCGACGGCAAGTGGCTGTCGAGCGAAAGCGCGCTCGCCGCGCACGTCGAGCAGATCGTGCGCCAGCATGCGGACGAGCTGCTCGGGATCCAGGAGACGCAGGCGCTCGTGCATCTGGTGCGCCGCGATCACCCGGAACTCGTCGGCGAACTGACGCGGCTCGTGCCGCTGCAGCGCGTGACCGAGGTGTTGCGCCGGCTGCTGGCGGAACAGGTGCCGATCCGCAATTTGCGCGTGATCTTCGAGAGCCTGATCACCTGGGCGCCGAACGAACCCGACGACGTGATCGCGCTGGTCGAACTCGTGCGTGTCGACCTGCGCCGGATGATCACCGACCGCCATGCGGGCACGACGCGCCAGCTGCGGGTCGTGCTGTTCGAGCAGAACCTGCAGGAGCGGATCGAGAGTGCGGTGATGCGCACGAAGCAGGGGAATTTCCTCGCGCTGTCGAGCGCGGTCAAGCAGGACATCGGCGAGCAGGTGCGCGCGATCGTGCAGGCCGCGCAGGCGGCCGGCCCCGGCGGCCACGGCACTGCGCAGGGCGCCGCGCGGCTCGCGGTGATGGTCGCGCTCGGCGCGCGCCGCTACGTGAAGACGATCCTGCAGCCGGTGCTGCCCGACCTCGCGGTGCTGTCGTACCAGGAAGTCGAGGAGGACGTGCAACTGCACACGGTCGGCTGGGTCAAGAACCCGCCGGACGACGGGACGGTCGGCGCGGGTGCCGACGTGCGCGTGCCGGGAGCCGTGCAATGACCAGCTCGACGATCCTCGACCTGACGCGCCAGGCGCTGATGCTCGTGCTGCTGCTGTCGCTGCCGATCGTGCTGATCGCCACCGTGACCGGCCTCATCGTCGCGATCCTGCAGGCCGTCACGCAGGTGCAGGACGCCAATATCGGCATCGCGGTGCGGCTGATCGCCGTGATGGTCGCCCTCGTGCTGCTGTCGGGCTGGCTCGGCGGCGAAGTGCTGCGCTTCGCGCAGCAGGCGCTGGAACGCATGTTCGTTTCTTCCACAGGAGTCCTTTGATGCGTCGACGCGTCGCCTCGATCCGGTTTCAACCGCGTAGCCTGCAACGGGCCGCGCTTGCCGTGTGCGCGACCGCGCTGCTCGCGGCATCGCTGTGCATGGCGCCCGCGCAGCCTGCGCGCGCCGCGGACCTGCGCTGGCGCAACAAGCCGTTCACGATCGTCGCGAACGGCAAGAAGATCGGCGACTTCATCCGCGAGCTCGCGTCGTCGCAGGGGGTGACGGCGGTGGTCGACCCGAAGGTCGACGGCGTGATCAGCGGCCGCTTCTCCGGTACGCCGCAGCAGACGCTCGAAACGATCTGCTCGACCTACGGCCTGACCTGGTACTACGACGGCTCGTTCCTGTACGTCGATCCGGCCGACCAGTCGCAGACGCAGATGATCCCGATCCCGCCGAATGCATCCGGTGAAATCGGTCGCGCGCTGCAGGCGATGCAGATCCCCGACAAGCGCTACACGCTGGTGATCAACGACCGCGCGAACAGCGTGTACGTGGCCGGCCCGCGCCGCTATGTCGAACTCGTGCGGCAGGCGGTGGGCTCGGTCGGAGACCCGTCGGCGAACGGCGCGCACGCGGATATCCGCGCGTTCCGGCTCAAGTACGGCTGGGCGTCGGATTTCACGATCAACCGCTCCGGCAAGGAAGTGACGGTGCCGGGCGTCGCGACGATCCTGCGGCGGCTGTTCGGCAAGGCGGGCGACACGACCGCGGCGCCGTCGAGCCCGTCGCTCGGGCAGGCCGCGCGCCAGGTGAAGCTCGGCTCGGGGCTGACGATCGCGGTGCCGCGCCTCGATTTCCCCGATATCTCCGGCGGCCCGCGTTCGGGCGGCTATTCCGGCGACGGCAGCATGGGCGGCGGGTTCTCGCCGCTCTCGAACAGCGGCGGCGACACGCTGCCGCAGATCGTCGCCGACCCGGCGATCAACGCGGTGATCGTGCGTGACCTGCCGGAGAACATGTACCGCTACCAGTCGCTGATCAACCAGCTCGACGAGCGGCCGCGCATCGTCGAGATCAACGTGACGATCATCGACATCAACGAGGATTCGCTCGACAGCCTCGGGATCGACTGGCGCCTGCACACGACGCACGGCGACGTGCAGATCGGCAATGGCCAGAACCCGCTGAACGGCAACACGCAGTACAACGGCATCGGCAATCCGCCGCTGACGTTCGGGATCGGCACGTCGGAAACCGGGCAGACGGGTACCTTCATGCCGACGGGCATCGCGCTGACCGCGTCGATCGGCGGGTCGCTGCGCAACTACCTGCTCACACGCGTGAACGCGCTCGCGCAGAAGGGGCAGGCGCAACTGCGATCGAAGCCGAAGGTGCTCGCGCTCGACAACACCGAGGCGATCCTCGAGAACCTCACGCAGTTCTACGTGCAGGTGCCGGGCTACCAGGATTCGTCGCTGTACAGCGTGACGACCGGCACGAGCATCAAGGTGACGCCGATGATCGTCGACGAGGCGATCCGCAACGCGGCCGCCGTCTCCGGAAATCCGCAGAGCGTGATGATGTCGATCGATATCCAGGACGGCAACATCGTGCCGGGGCAGGCCGTGTCGAACGTCCCGGTGATCCAGCAGCGCAACATCGTCACCAAGACGATGATCGACGAAGGCAAGAGCCTGCTGATCGCGGGCTTCAACGACGACGAGGTGAGGCTGAACAAGAGCGGCGTGCCCTGGCTGTCCGACATTCCGCTGATCGGCAACCTGTTCAAGTACACCGACAAGTCGGGCAACCACATGGAGCGGTTCTACCTGTTGACGCCGCGCGTGGTGACGACCGCGTCGATGTATGCGCCCGACGGCTCGCCGGTGAACCCGGGCGCCGACGGGCCGGCCAATCCGGAAGGGATGTCGATGTACCGACCGCCGGACAACGACGTCGCGGTGCCGCTGACGCCAAAGCCGCTGCCCGGCACGAAGTTCGGGCCGCCCGCGTTGCCGCCGCCGTCGAATTCGGCGTCGCAGCCGGCGGCGACGACCGCAGGAGTCACCACGCATGTCGACGACCATCATTGATCCGCACGGCGACGGCGCATTGCCCGGCGGCGCGGGAGGCGGCGCGGCCGCGCCCGCGTCGCCGTGGAACCTGTGCTTCCTGAGCGGGCCGATGTACGGCCGCACGATGTCGCTTGCGCGCGGCGCGAACTGGGTCGGCACCGCGGCCGACTGCGAGGTGATCCTGCCCGATCGCGAGATCGGCGCGAAGCAGGTGTGCCTGCAGGTCGGTGCGCTCGCGGTGACCGTGCAGAACCACGGCGGCGACGCCGGCGCGCCGGTGCTGTTCAACGACGAGCCGCTCGGCGTGGGCCGCCGCTCGCTGACGCCGCAGGACGTCGTGACGGTCGGCTCGATCCGGCTCGGCATCGCGCGGCACGCGCAGGCGAGCGTCGCGCTGCCGGATGAAGCCGGCGCGCCGGACCCCGCGCGCGAGGCCGCGTGGCTCGGCTGGCTCGCGGGCGGGCTGCGCCGCCTCGGCAGCCGGCGGCTCGTGATCGCGCTGGTCGCGCTGTGGCTCGGCGTGCTGCTCGGCGCGCTCGGCTACGGCTTCGTCACCTGGTCGGGGCGCCTGCCGTGGCAGCACGAATCGGTGCTCGCGCGCACGCACCGGCTGCAGCAGCTGCTGCGCGCGTACCCGGAGCTGGCCGTCGCGCCGCGCGACGACGGCGTGATCGTGTCGGGCTACGTGAGCGATTCGGCCGCGCGTGAACGCGTCGCGCAGATCGTCGCGGGTGTCGACAACGCGGCGCTCGGCAATATCTACGTGGTCAGCGACCTGGTCGCGACCGCGCAGACCTATTTCAGCGACACGGCATTGACCGTCGCGTACCTCGGCCGCGGCCGGATCGAGGTGGCCGGCGCGGCCGCGCGCGCGCAGATCGAGCCGCGTATCCGCAACTACATGAAGGATGCGCGTCCGGCACTCGAAGTGGTCGATCACGTGCGCGACGCCGATCCGGCCGCGCCGCGCACCGCGACGACGCTCGGCGGGATGGCCGGGATTCCGGAGATCACGACCGTGTTCGCCGGGGATGGCGACCAGCGTTACATCGAGACGGCAGACGGCAGTCGCTATTTCGAGGGCGCGCGGCTGAAGGAGGGCGCGACGGTCGTGTCGATCGGCCCGGACGAAGTCGTGTTCGAGCGCAATGGCCAGCGCATCACGATGCCGCTCGGCGGCCCGCAGGCGAACGCGCCCGAGCAGGTGCCGGCGCCGCCCGTGGCGCCGCTCGCGAGCGGCGCGGCGGCCGGGATCGCGCAGCCGGTGCCGACGCTGTTGCCGGAGGG
>NZ_JAAGPO010000080.1:0-250 GCF_017104825.1 Burkholderia sp. Ac-20345
GGGGTGGGCGTGTCAGTAAAAAAAAAAAAAAAAATGAATTATAGCACCGCCATTTGCGTTGATACTGAAAAAAGAATGACATGCTGCTCACTCTTTGCCATATACATCATTACAAGTGATTTAAGTTTCGACTTTCTACTTTCGCGCGTCGTCCATCGTCGCTACTTCATCTGTGTCGTTCTGCGACGTCGTGACTTGCCTCTGTCTACATAATTACACTGTTGGTTCTCTGACATCGCGCTCAGGCATA
>NZ_JAAGPO010000081.1:0-41413 GCF_017104825.1 Burkholderia sp. Ac-20345
TCGGGCGCACGCGCAACCGGCGTCGCGGCCGCGGGCGGCGCATCGAACGCAAGACGCCCGGGCGTACGCTCGGGCGTCGTATCGAACTCGAGCCGCTTGGGCTCGTCGGACGGATTCGTCATCGCTGCTTCCTGCCCGGCGCGGCGGTGTGCCGCCAGCCGGGCTGCCGCCAGTCAGACCGCGCCGCCGTACGCGCGCACGAAGTCGCCCAGGCCGCGGTTGTAGCCGGCGCCGACGGCCTTGAACATGAATTGGCCGTCGCGGCGATAGAAACTGCCCACCTGCACCGACGTCTCCATCGAGAAGTCTTCCTCGAGCGCGTACTTCGCGATCACCGCACCCGATACTTCGTCGGCGATCTGGATGTAGCTGTGGCGCACCTGGCCGAAATTTTGACGGCGCGCTTCGGCCTGGTCGATCGTCACGACCACCGAGATTTCCTCGACGTCGGCCGCGAGCTTCGTCACGTCGATGAAGATCACTTCGTCGTCGCCGTCGCCGCTGCCCGTGCGGTTGTCGCCGCTATGCACGACGCCCATGCACTTCGACGCGGGCATCCCGCGTTTCGGGAAATCGTCGCCCGGCTGGATGAAGGTTTCCTTGCGCTCCATCGTGCGCACTTCGCTGTTGTAGAACACGAAGTGCTGATCCGAGATCAGCTTCGGGTTGCTCTGCGCGTCGTACTTGCACAGGAACACCGACACGTCGAGATCGAAGTCCGTACCCGTGTCCGTCGCGTTCGCGTCCCAACCGAGACCGATGCGGAACTTCTGCGTGCCGGGCGCTTCCTTCGACAGGTTGACGCGACCGCCTTTCGACAAATTGATCATCTGAACCTCTTCTGCTGGAACCGCCGTTGCGCCGGCGGCAATGCCGGGCCGCCCTGCGCGGCCCCTCGTTGATGGTGTTCGACCCGCGAGTGACGCGTGGTCACTCGCCTGCGACGGCAGTGCGGTCTTCCTTGCGCTGCACGACGATCGACGACCACACGGCCGCGGCGATCATCGCCGCACCGATCAGGCCCGTGATGACCTCGGGCACCTCGAACTTCACGCCGAGGAACATGATCGTTGCGAGCGCGCCGATCGCCCAGAACGCGCCGTGCTCGAGATAGCGATACTGCGCGAGCGTGCCCTTCTTCAGCAGCACGAGCGTCATCTCCCGGATATAGGCCGCACCGACGCCGAGGCCCAGTGCGATCAGGAAGATGTTGTTCGACAGTGCGAATGCACCGATCACGCCGTCAAAGCTGAACGACGAATCGAGCACTTCGAGATACATGAAACCCGCGACGCCTTCGCGCACCACGCGCGTGCCCGTCTCCTCACCGCCGATCAGGTCGCCGATGCCGTGCGCGATCACGAAGCTGATCACGCCGAACGCACCCGCGAGCAGGAAGCTGACTTGCTCGGCGGCCGGCACGTAGAACGACGCGATGATCACGATCGCGAGCGTCAGCGCCACTTCCAGCGCCGTGACGCGGCCGAGATGGCGCATCGGGCCTTCGAGGAAGCCGATCCAGTGCTCGTCCTTCTCGGTGTCGAGCATGAACTTGAAGAACACCATCAGCAGGAACGCGCCGCCGAATGCGGATACCTGGTGATGCGCGGACGTGAGGATCGCCGCGTACTTCTCCGGCGACTCGACCGCGAGCGTCAGCGCGTCCCACATGCCGATGTGGCCGATCACTGCGACGATCAGCAGCGGGAACACGAGCCGCATGCCGAACACGGCGACCGGCAGGCCGAACACCATGAAGCGGTTGCGCCACTTCTCCGACCAGTTCTTGAGCACCGATGCATTGACGACCGCGTTGTCGAGCGACAACGAGATTTCGAGTACCGACAGGACCGCGACGATCAGCATGTCCTTTACGCCGCCGAGGAGATAGGCCGCAACCAGCGCGAGCACCGTGAGCGACAGCGGGATCTTGAAGTCTTTCAACATGATGGGGGTAATCGAGTTCTGGATAAAAGATGGGCGGGCCGTGCTTACTTCGCACGCACCCAGTCGCAGAATTCCTGCGTGATCAAATGTTCGTAGATCTGTTCGTCGCTGATGTCGAGCGATTCGAGATGCAGGAAGCCGACGTTCGGCATCTCGTCCGCGACTTCCGCGAGGAAGCCGAATTCGCTCGGATCGCCAACGCCGACGAGCGACCAGTACAGCGGGTAGTGCTGCGATTCGGCCAGCAGCTGGCGCACGCGCTTGCGGTCGTTCTTCGGATTCTGGCCGTCGGTGACGAACAGTACCCACGCGGGCAAGTGGCCGTTCACCGGCGCGGAGGCAGCCGGCGCGGGCGTGTCGTCCGCAGCGCCGAACAGCCGGCTCAGGAAGCCGCGCGTCTCTTCGCGCTTCGGCGACGGCTCCGGCGCGCGGAAGAAGAAGTCGACGATGTCGTTCATCACCGGCGCGTACTGCGTGCCGCCCCACTTGTCGATCCGCGCTTCGAGCACGTGGTCGGAGATGTACGAGCCGTAGTTCTCCGGCGTCGCGGTCGGCAGCCGGTCGTAGCCTTCGGTGAAGGTCCACGTGTCGACTTCGCCGTTGTCGTCGAACTTCAGAGCGATACCGAGGATCCGGTCGTGCGTGTCCTGGATGACGCCCGACTGATACAGCGGCTTCGCGGAGCCGGAGATGTCGAGCGCCGCGCCGACGCGCACGACGGGCGGCTTCAGGATCTGGCGTTTTTCGAGGACGATCGCGACCTTCGCCGCGCGTTTCTCAAGCGTAATCATGCGGTGTTCTCTCGGTTCTTTCAGTTGTGCTTCGGAGCGAATCGGGTGATCAGGTCCTGTTCGAGCTGGCGCAGGCGCGGTGCGTCCTGCTCACGCTGGCGCTTGCCGTCGGCGATGATCTGCGTGACGTCGTCGAATGCGCCGAACAGCTGCTGCTGCGCGTATTCGAACGTGTCGGTCGAGATCACCGGGCGCTGGCCGAGCCTCGCGACTTCCTGCGCGTTCTGGCGGTTCAGGTCGGCCTGCGCGCGGATCGCTTCGTCAGCCGCGTCGTACGTCGCGTTCGCGAGCGCTGCCGCGCGCTTCGTGCTGAGTTGCTCGAGGTAGAGCGCGAACGCGTTGGTCCACGCGGGGATCAGCACGGTCTTGATCGTCATGAACTTCGACGTCAGCGTGCGTTTCTGGTCCTGCTCCATCCGGATCTGCGGTGCGAGCTGCTTCGACATCAGCATCGCGCGGTCAAGGTCGTCGAGCTTGCTTTCGAGCGCGTCGACCTTGCGCTTCACGTCGAGCAGGCGTTGCGCGGCGAACGCGTCGTCCGCCGGCTGCTGGCCGGCCGCGAGGTGCGCGCGCAGCGTCGCGAGCGCCGTTTCGCCGTGCGCCTTCGACTGCGCGAGCTCCTGGTGCAGCGCGTAGTTGTCGTTGTACATCCGCTCGAGTTCGTCGATGCCGGCCTTCTGGCGCTGCGCATGGTTCTCGAGTTCGACGACGAGCGTGTCCATCCGCTTGCTCACCGATTCGTATTGCGACAGCAGCTTCTCCTTGGTCGAACGGAACAGCCGCGTGACCTGCGTGAGCAGCCCGCCCTTGTCGGCGCCGCGCGGGTCGAGCCCCTTCGCGGTCGCGATCAGTTCGTTGAGCTTGTCGCCGAACTGGTCGGCATCCGACGCGCGGACGCTCGCGAGAATCTGCTGGGAAAAGGCCGCGATCCGCGTGCCCTGCGTCGCGCCGAGCTGGTCGATCTCGTCGACGGTGATCAGGTGGACATTTTCCGCCGGACGTGCTGCCGGCACGGCAACGGCGGCGGGCACGGTGACGGGCGCTGCAAAGGGTGACGAAGACGGGGTGGAAGGACGATCGCTGACCGCATCGGAGTTCTTGTCGTCGAATAGCGGCTTCATGTGGCTACCACGTTTCCTTTTCTGCTTTTTGCTGCGTGTTGTCATGCGCGCGAGGCGCGCATCCGCGATTGCCGTCGTGCTCTCTCACGGGCGGCAGACGGACAATAAAGGGCGACGACGCGGTGCGTCAAGAGATGCAAATCTTTCAATTTCCATACGTCTTGTAATGTATGCGATGGAAATCTTGATACGGTTCCGAATGACGTGAGGACAAATGCCTTGATGGAGCGTGAATCTGCAATTCTCGGGAAACGTAGGCAGCGAGCAATGGAAAGTATTTTGAAAGAATTTATCTATTGCTATTCCGCTGAATGTTACAGATTGCTTAATGCGGCGGGAGCCATTGTCGCGACGCATCATGCGGCGGTGAATCCGCCGAAACCCGTCATGCAGGCACGCGCGATGCCTTGCGGCAGTCATCCTGTGGCGGGCTCTACTCCGAATAGCCCTGCGACGCCGGACGTGCATCGTGACGACGGCCCCACCACGGCAAGTACGCGTTGTTTTCACCGCGTGCGCGAAACCAGTTCTTGCTGGTGTCGATCGGTGTCAGCTTCGACGGTGCAACCACTACCACCGCGGTCGGATGGTCGGTGTCGGTCGTTCCCGCCACGAGCACGTTTCCGCCAAGGTGGTTCGCTCGGCCGATCGCCAGTGCTACATCGGTCAAGGCCGCGCCGGCACCCATATCACCGAGCAATGCCGACGTATTGAAGGTCTGTGCGCGGAGGTCGTATTCCGCCAGCACTTCGGTCAGTGATTGCGACAGCGTGGCGACCCTTGCCGACGCGGCATCGCTGCCCTTGCCTGCGTCGTGAATGACGTAGTTCAGTGACGAGACAGCGACGCCGGCATTGCTCACCGCTGCGTCGACCGTCGATCTCCATGCCTGCACTGCGCGAGTCGCGCCTTGCTTCGCGTCGAAATCGTCGACGTTGCTTCGCGCAGCCTTGCCGATCCATGCCAGCGGTTCGCGCTCGGTCTTCAGATTCGGGCTGGCAAGGAACAGCAGCACCATGTTCTCGTTGATCTGTTCGTCCTGCGGCGGAAAGCGCGGCGCGTCCCAGTTCATCACCCAGACGCTTTTGTCGGGGTGAGCGGCCAGATAGTTCAGTGCGGCGTTCAGCGACGTGAAACCGGCGTTGCCTTGACCTGACGTCACGTGCACATCGGGCGGCGTATCGTGGCTCCATAGATCTTTTGCGGACGGGTTGCCGATTTCGAACATGCTTGCAATCTCGTCGCGCAAATATGACGCTGCCCGCTTGGGGTTCAGTCGATCGCCGGGAATGGCCAGCTCGACGTGTATGCCAGCCAGTTCTCTCCAGTTCCACCGCCAGCGCGAGCTGACGGTATAGAAGTAGTCGCTGTTCATGAAATAGCGCGTTCGAAAAAGTACCAGGAGTTCGTTGATGTACTTTTCATAGAACCCGGAAAACGACTCACGGCCCCGGCTACCGTCCGCGACGATAGCTATCGGTTGCAAGGTCGTATATTTCGCGGGGTTGGTTCGCACCATATCGTCGTTGCTGTTCGGCTTGACCAGCCCGAGCGTCCACAGCAATTGCCACTCGGTCGGATAGTCACGTCGCTGCAGTGGATTGAGCCATGCAAGTCCAACGACCTGGGCAACGAACGGCACTGCGGATGCCCCCTCGACGGCCTGCGCCGTTGCGGTGTTCATCTCCGCACGCACCGGCAAGACCAACAGGATTGTCGCCGCCGCGATCACCACGGACCCGACGTGTCTGACAAGAGTGAAACGGGACATGAATATTCCTAATCGAACCGGTCAGCAAAGCGTTGACTGCCGACCCGGCGGCACCGGAGCCCGGTCGAAACCGGAACCCCGTCTTCAATCCCAATGGTGAGTTCGTCGCGGCAACCGTCCCGGCGACTCATTCCCGCCCGGACGATGCCAGACTCGAAATCAGCGTCGCGCCACACGATGTCTTGTGACCATCGAACGCGGCGGGCTTTCCGTCGACGATCACCTGCGGATCGCCTTCGGCGATAACGCAAGCCTGATGCCCCGAGATCGGACAGACACACGTGTCACCAAGCCGGGCCACCGGCCGCCCCATCACTTCGCTGACCGCGCTGCCGGTCACGACCTGGCCGCCGTGGCTCGTCGCGTCACCGACTCGAATGATTCCGCGCATGCGGGCTCCTTATTCCGAATAGCCTTGTGTCGTCGAGTCCGAATCGTTACGACGCCCCCACCAAGGCAAATACGCATTGTTTGCGCCACGTGCGCGGAACCAGTTCTTGTTCGTGTCTATTGGCGTCAATTTCGAAGGTGCGACGACAACCACCGCAGTCGGATGCTCACTGTCGGTCGTTCCTGCTACGAGCACGTTTCCGCCGAGGTGATTCGCTCGGCCGATCGCGAGTACGACATCCGTCAGCGCCGCGCCAGCGCCCATGTCACCGAGCAACGCCGACGTGTTGAAGGTCTGCGTACGGAAATCGTATTCCGGCAGCACTTCCGTCAGCGTTTGCGACAGCGAGGCGATCCGTGTCGATGCAGCATCGCTACCCTTTCCTGCGTCGTGCACGACGTAATTCAACGACGACACGGGTACGCCCGCATTGCTCGCCGCCGTATCGATCGTCGACTTCCATGCCTGTACCGCGCGGCTCGCGCCTTGCTTCGCCTCGAAATCCTTGACGTTGCCTCGTGCAGCCTTGCCGATCCAGGCAAGCGGCTCACGCTCGGTCTTCATATCTGGGCCAGCCAGAAACAGCACCACCATGTTCTCGTTGATCTGTCCATCTTGCGGTGGAAAGTTCGGCGCATCCCAATTCACTACCCACGCGCTTTTGTCCGGATGTGCAGCCAGATAGTCCAGCGCTGCGTTCAATGACGTAAAGCCCGCATTCCCTTGCCCTGCCGTCACGTGTACATCGGGTGGTGTATCACGGGTCCAAAGATTTTTCGCGGACGGATTACCGATTTCGAAGATGGTAACGATGCGATCGCGCAGATAGGTGCCAGCTAACGCAGGATCAATTCGGCCGGAAGGAACTGCCAGCTCGACATGCATGCCTGCCAACTCTCGCCACTTTCGTTGCTCGCTCGGGCTGACGGTATAAAAATAACCTTCGCCAGTAAAATACGGTACACGGAAGAGTATCAGCAGCTTATCGACATATTTCTCATAAAAACCAGAAAAAGATTCTCGCCCACGACGACCATCCGCAACAATGGAAATTGGCTGCAACGTCGAATATTTATTCGGATTCGTTCGAACCATATCATCGTTGACGTTCGGCTTGACCAGACCGAGCGTCCACAATATTTGCCATTCGGTAGGGTAATCCCTGCGTTGTAGCGGATTCATCCAGCCAAGCCCTACGACCTGAGCAACGAAGGGTTTGGATGAACCAGCTCCAGCGATCGAGGTTGCCTTATCTGCCGACGATGCAGCGACTGCGCGTGGAGTTGCAATCACCGTTGCAAATGCAAACACCATGACTGCCACGAGGCCAGGGACCAACACCAGTCGTTTCATCAGATTACCCATACTCAATAACTCTCCCGCCGGCTTGCCGGACGAAATCAATATCAAAAACGATGCCCCTAAAGCAAGGAACAATGCAAGACCAGCAACCCCGACCCGACGCGGCCAAGTGGCAATGACCGCTCTCATAACCTCCCCCCCAGTTTCAGGAAAAATCCGCCATCTCGCTCGTCATATATCTTTGGCGGCATCTTTGCATGCTCATCTTTCTTTGCCCACTCATGCAAAAATAAATCCCCATACTTTCCGGTTTTTATATAATCGGCCAAATTAGAATTCGGATCACCCTTCGCTGCATCACTGGCGAATCGCCAGTCTGCCTGAATTCTTGCATTCTCAAAGTCATCTTCGGTCAGATAACAAAGGCCAATCGCCACATCATAGGCCAGTGCCATTTCAGCATGGTCCTTGTTGGTCATGATGGTCGAATGGTTGGTGGGGTTGTTCTTGTCCCCTCCGTTCAAGATCGCGAAGATCTCCTTGTTTCTCCATTCGGTGTAGTCAGCGCTCGCTGCGTCCGGATTGTCCTCTCCGATCACTTTTCCTGCCTCGTTGACCCAGCGGCGATTCCCTGATCTCCGCGCTTCCATCCGGAGAATGGAACGATCCTCGTATCGCTGCGCAGCCTCGGATGCTGCGTCGCCCTTCGCTTTCAGCGCGTCGCCCTCAGGCGTCGCGAATTTTTCTGACTTTTTGTCGAAGTTATCGTAGGGATCGTCATCCCGTTTGTTCTCCTTGTTGGCATCGAGCCCAGCCGACGGCGGATCGTAGCCCTCGTTGAAGGCTCCTTCTTCGAGCCGTTTCCCGTCCCCATCGCACGCGCCCGATGGCTTGCCATAGCGCAACGCCTTTGGAAAGAAGCGCGTTTCCTTGTCGAGCATCGGTGCGGTAATCGGGATTTCCCATTTGTCCGGCGGCAGGGCATTGACCTCCATGTCCGACAAGTTGAACAGGTAGAGGGCCGGGCTCGTTACAAACGTGAAAAGCTTCGCGATCCACCCTTCATTGGAATGCATGCCTCGCGCAAAACCGTACCGCGCGGGCGGTGACGGCGGATACCAAAACCCCTCCGTTTTGTTCTTGCTGCTACGCCAGTCATCCTCCCAATACCGGTATAGCTTGTTGTCACCGCCGACTTCGAAGTTCGACGCGAACACACGTTGCGAGAAAACACCCCACGCGTTCGTCGCGCTGATCTCTTCGATGTTCATGCCGCGCCAGCCGATCCCTTGAACGGTCAACGCAGAAATGACCTGGTCATGCGGGCAGCAATACAGTGTCACTCTCCCGTAGGTGTTTTTCTGGTACAACCCGTGCGCCTCCCGGTCCTTGGCAGCGCTATACGGTTTACCCCCGTTCTTCGACGGTCTTGCGTTTTCCATTGCCCGATCGAGATCCTCCGCAGGCATTTCCAGATCGGCTCGAGCGCGCAGGATATCGAAGTACTCCCTAAGCGTTTCCTTGCGTGCGACATAGGTCTCGCGCCCCACGTGCCCGTTCTTGTCGCGTACCCCGCGCTGTGCCCAGGTATCGGTGAAGTTGCTCTCCACGAGGCTGTACGGCGGATTGGCGAGAACATAAGTGTCCGCGACGCAACGTCCTTTCTTGCCCCACTGATCCGTCACCTCGGGCAACCGGTCGCCGAGAAATGCAGCGGCGAGACCGATCATGTTTCCCTGGCTGTGGCACACGATCGTGATCGGCACGTCGGCCTGCCGCTTGCGGATCGATTCGACCAGGCGCGCAAGTCGCAGTGCCCCCAGCACGCCATAGGTGCGCGGCGGTGTCGAATAGATCTTGCGATTGCCGATCGAATTCATGTGCTGGACGGTCAGCCACAGAAAAAGCCGGTCGTGCAACCCGTCATTCCACAGATCCGGCAGACTCGAACACCCGCCCGCGAACGGCCCGCCGCCCCAGTAATTGTTCTCGTTGAGCATGATCTTGTCGCCATACTTCTTCAGCTCGTCAGCATTCGCTGAATAGCCCCACCGGAAGTGAATGACAGGCGAAAAAGACGGATCGGGCTTGATGTACGTCTGCGAGGACATTTCCGGATTCAGAAATCCGTCAGGCGTCAGGCTGTCGATATAGCTGACTGGCGTCATCTGCCCGGCAACCGGCCCGCACTGGAAAAGTTGATCGTCGTACCGCCCCATGCGCCGGTTCAAGCCATCGCACAACCCTTTCTCGGCGTCCTTGAACCACTCGCCCTCCGAATTCACCCCGTGAACGAAAATGACGACGCCCGGCAGCGGCATCTGCATCACGCATTGGAGGTCGTTGCGGTTGAACAGCGTCGTCCCCGCGCCACCACCCACTGCCGTCTGCGACGGGTCGTCCGTCGACGGCTGCCCGCCCGGGTTCTGCGAAAAGTTGTAGTTGAACATGTTGTTTTTCTTGAAGACTCAGCTCAGGTTCTCGACTTGAAGAAGCGCACCGCCAATTGTTCGAACTGATCGCTGCTGACCGGCGCCAGCTTGCCTTCCGCGTCGGTCTTCCCCTTGATCAACTCGCCCGATGCCTTGCGCACCTCGGCTTCCATCCCTTCGACCGGTTGCCCGTCGGTCGCCCGGACCAGCTTCGGCACCCGCCCCAGCGAGCCCTGGTCGAACTTCGGGAAATCGGTGCTCATGCTCGCCGGCCCGGCCCACGTATGCGACGCAGACTTGACGGTGAAACTCCCCGGACACCCGAGCTCGATATCCCCGCCCTGCAGCTTCAGATACGCGCCGCCCGACGTCACGAACACGACCTGCTCGCTGGCCATGCCCGCGAGCTTTCCGCCCCCCGCCGTCATCTGGATGTTTTTCGCGGAATCGATCTGCGTATCGTCGTTCTGGCTCTGCAGCGCCACCTTCCCCTGGTTGGCGATCGCCGAGACCCCTTCGCTGTGCGCGAACATCGCCACGCCATGGCCGGCCTGCAGGTTGATCCGCTGCCCGCTCGTGTACTGCAGGTGGTTCTGCGCGACGATATCGACGTTGCCGCCGGCATGGGTCGTGACGGTCTTCGGCGTCGCGATGCTGATCCCGGCCGGCGCGGTAATGCCGATCGCCGCCATCGACTCGCCGCCGCCGGCGGCTTCCCCGTTCGGCCAGCCTTTCACCGTGGTCATCAGCGCGTCGTGCGGCTGCGTATCGGGCGCCACACCCTGATGCTGTCCCGCATAGTCGCCGAGACTCTTGAACAACTCGACGCATTCCTGCATCAGTTGCAGATACTCGTCCCGCGCAAGATGGCCGTCGCTCGCGCGCAGCCGTTCCCAGGCCGAGATCAGCATCGCCTTGCCGCTGCGAATCGCCACGTGCGCATCGCTGCGCAACTCGGCACCCTCGCCACGCGCCGCGCCCTGGCCGTTGTCGCGTGGCTGCGTCAGATAGCCGAGGTTCAGCTGGCTATGCGCATGCTCGCTCGCCAGTTGGCTGCTGATCTGCCCCGGCGTATCGTCGAAGCGGATCTGGTTGTACCGCTGCCCCTTGATTTCCTTCGTCTTCGTGCCGGACAGGTAACGGTTGCCCGGCAGCGCGCCGGTGTGGCTGAAGGTCGCCGGCATGTTCGGCCCGTTGGCCAGCACGCCCATCACGACGAGCCGGTCCGGATCGCCGCTGATATGGCCGATCAGCACCTCCATGCCGACGCGCGGCAAGGTATTCGCGCCGAAGCTCGGCCCGGCGAGCGCGCAGGCGACACGCACCGGCGCGCTGTCGGTCGGCGTGCCGCTCGTGCCGGCGCCCTGCGCATGCGCGTGATCGTCCGCGCTCAGCCCCTGGATCTGCACCCGGATGCGGCCCATTTCATCGCAGAACACCTCTTCCCCGTCGGGTCCGACGACGACGGCCGTCATCGGATGCACGGGCGGCAGGTCGACATGGGGATCGTAGGCCGGGGTCAGCGGCACGCCGCGTCGCACGCACGAGAACGTGTTCTCGTAGCGCCTGTCGTTTTCATCGCCTGGCTTGCTGTTCACGTCAGTCGGCACCGCGTTGAACAGCACGCGGCTTGCCGCGAACAGCGACTGCGCGCGCTCGTTCAGTTCCTTCGGCAGGTTGTTCCGTACGCGATGATGAAGCGACGTGACGACGAACTGCCGCTGCTCGGCCGGCAATGTGTCGAGCTGCGGATGCTCGGCGAGCGCAAACCAGTGGCCGACGGCCAGATCGCGCACATTGCTCACGCCGTCGATCGATTCGGCGCGCAGTTCGTGCGCAAGCATGCGGTCCTTGCCGATCCGGTCAAGATCGGACGACGAATTTCCGGCGTGCGGAATATCGATGACACTGTCGGCCAGCACATGCCCGAGGTCGTTGCCGCCATCGCCCTGGTCGACGATCGTCGCCTGTTCGGTTTGCGACATCCGGCCGGTCTTGTAATCCCACGTCGGCCGCACGATCTTGCCCGGGATCAGGCTGCGGCTCGTCGCCCATAGCGTGATCGAGTCGCGCTCTTCAGTGGCGGCGTCGCGGTGATAGCGAACGGTACCGGCAACCGTCTCGTGCAACTTCATCGAATCGTCGGCAAAGACCAGCGTATGAACCGGCGTGTCGTTCGCGTTGCCGTTCGCCCGCTCGCCAGCCTTGCCTGCCTTGACGAAGACGGTCGCGCCGTCGCGCCGCAGCAGCCGCCGGATGAAGTGCGCGTCCGACTCATTGACCTGCCGCGTGAGTTCGCGCGCCGGGTACCGTTCGCCCTGCAGGCCGGACAGGTCGAATTCAAATGCGCCCGCAAGCGCCGAGCTGCGCTGGCGCCACTCCTGAAGCAGCACGCCCAGGATGTCGGGCAGGTTCTTGGTGCGGAACAGTCGCGAATTGGTTCGCCGCTCCATCACCGACAGCACATCGCGAACCGTCAACTGGTAACAGGTCAGCGAACCGTCCGACTGTCCGGCACGGACTTCGGTGACGATGCCGTTGATGGTGTGGAGACGCCCGCGATCGGTCGTCATCTCGACGGAAACCGGTAGCCCGATGAAGCTGCGGATCGGGAGATCGGCCCGTGCGGACACGCAGGTCAGATGCCCCTCGATGCCCGTCATCAACCCTTCGCGGATATCGGCATACTGGAGCGCGAGCACCTGCTCGAGCGTCTTCTGGGCAGGCCCCCAGTTCATGCGAACCGGTCGATTGTTCTGATCGACCACCCCGGACGCAAATGTGCGTAGCAATTCGGCTGTATTCACAGCATGACTCTCAGGATTTTGTTTTACTTCATTGTTCACCGGGCAATCACGCCCGCTGGTCCGTCCTGGGAGTGCTGCCCGCCTGGTTTTTTGGCGAGCATATCAAATTTGTCAGGCAGGTGACGAAATTTTGAAAGGATTTAGAGCGCTTTGTGTAATGCTCCTGACCAGATTTAAAACTTCACAATCTTTCTAATTGATTACGCGCCGTCCGGCGGCACCCGATCGTCGTCATGGCGTCGCTCCAGCACTTGCCGCATACCTAGCCGCGGCAACACGAACGGCACCGATCGGTCACGAATCGTGAAATCCCACCGTCCGTCGATGTCGACGAACGTCGCGCTGAAATGCCGGTCGTCGGCCCATGTCATGTCGTCCAGATGGCACGACACGTACATCGCGCCGACCGTGCGCCGCGCGAGCTCCTTCAACGGTTCCTTCGACACGAGCGTGAACGTGACGGCCTCCTCGAACAGGCAG
This sequence comes from Burkholderia sp. Ac-20345, assembly GCF_017104825.1. Taxonomy (NCBI): domain Bacteria; kingdom Pseudomonadati; phylum Pseudomonadota; class Betaproteobacteria; order Burkholderiales; family Burkholderiaceae; genus Burkholderia; species Burkholderia sp. Ac-20345. The sequence continues at coordinate 13,043 of NZ_JAAGPO010000081.1, forward strand.
TCGTAGTCGGTGACGAGCAGATAGGCGGACGGCGTCTCGAACTGGCGGAGCAGCACATAGCCGGACACGGTGAGGCCGCAACGCTCGCCGCTCACGAGCACATGAGTGCGCGACGGCCAGGTTTCATACGGACCGTCGTGCATTTCGAGCGTGAAGCGCTCGATCGGCTTCATCGCCGGGCCGGTTGGCCAGGAACGTGTTCCCGAAACATCGCCGCGTCAGTTCACGGCCTTGCGATACAGCGCGACATACCCCGCGAGCATCAGCAGCAGCGACCCGCTGACGCGGTTCAGCCACTTCTCCCCGGCTGCTTTCCACACGCGCACCGAATGCACGCCGAGCAGCGCGTAGCCGGTCATCCCGACAACGTCGATCGCGACGATCGTCGCCGCGAGGATCGCGTACTGCGGCGCGATCGCATGCGACCGGTCGACGAACTGCGGCAGCAGCGCGGACATGAACAGGTAGTACTTCGGGTTGCTCATTGCGACGAAAAAGCTCTTCAGGAACGCGGTCCGGCGATCGGGCGTCGCGGGATCGAGCGCCTGCGCAGCGGCAGAGCCGCCGGATGACAGCAGCATCCGTACGCCGACATAGGCGAGCCACGCAGCGCCGGCCAGCTTCAGCGTGACGAATGCCGTTTCCGACGCGTCGAGCAGCATCCCGAGACCCAACCCGACCAGCGCAACGAGCACGACATCGGCCGTGACGGCACCCAGCATGCCGACCATCGCGTGACGCAATCCGTACCGCGAGCCGTTGCTCATCGCGAGCAACACCGTCGGGCCGGGCGTCGCGACGCCGACGGACAGGATCAGGGCAAAAGCGAGCAAGGCGGACAGCGACATGGCGTGGCGTTCCTTCTGAAGGGAGCTTGCGTACGGGAAGGCGTCGCCGTCTCCCCCGCGCGGGCCGCTGCCGGCACGCGCGAATCATGACGACGAAGTTGAACGGCTCATGATCGCATGTTCGCTTCGCTGTCCGCTCGGTGGCGATGCGACCTCGATCCCGCCCCGCGCTCGCCCGCCATCCCGGATAGTGAGCGATCATTTTCGTAAACGACAATGATTCTCGTTTACGTTAGACTCCGCCGCTCGATAAAAAAAACGTCCGCGACAGCACGGACGCATCACACCGCCCGGATTCCGACTTGCCGCCCTGGGATGGATTACCGACCACACCCGATTTGCGTCCCATGTCGACACTTTCGTTACCCGCCCGGCGTCTCACGCCGATTGCCTTCGGCATTGCGCTGACCTGCGCGCTCGCTACCTCCGCGCAGGCCCAGCAGGCCGCGTCCGCCGCCACTGTCGTGCCCGACACGTCGGTGCTGCCGTCGATCAACGTAACGGGCGCCGCCGAGCCGCTTCCCGGCGACCTCGCGCCGACCTACGCGGGCGGCCAGGTCGCGCGCGGTGCGGACTACGGCGTGCTCGGCCGGCAAAAGGCGAGCGACGTGCCGTTCAGCATGACCACCTACACGTCGAAGCTGATCGAGGACCAGCAGGCACGCACCCTCGCCGACGTGCTCGACAACGATCCGGCCGTGCGCAGCGCGTCCGGTTACGGCAACTTCTCGCAGGTATTCATCATCCGCGGCTTCCAGCTCGCCGGCGACGACGTATCGCTGAACGGCCTGTACGGCGTCACGCCGCGACAGCTCGTCCAGACCGATGCGGTCGAACGCGTCGACGTGCTCAAGGGCGCGAATGCATTCCTGAGCGGCGCATCGCCGAACGGCTCCGCGGTCGGCGGCGGCGTGAACCTGCAGTTGAAGCGCGCGGACGACAAGCCGCTTACGCGCGTGACCGTCAACGGCGAGGTGTCCGGCTCGATCGGCACGCACATCGACATCGGCCGCCGCTTCGGCAGTGAGGGCCAGTTCGGCGTGCGCGTGAACCAGTCGATCGGCGGCGGCGACACGGCCGTCAGCGACGAGCGCCACCGCAACAACGTGACGGCCGTATCGCTCGACTGGCGCGGCGACAAGCTGCGCCTGTACGGCGACTTCCTGTACCAGCGCGAGCGGATCGACAACGGCCGCCCCGTCGTGCTGATCAGCGGCAACCAGGTGCCGGCCGTCCCGTCCGCGACGCACAACTATGCGCAGCCGTGGAGCTTCAGCGAGCTCGAGGATACGGTCGGGATCGTGCGCGCCGAATACGATTTCCTGCCCGCATGGACGGCCTATGTGTCGGCGGGCGCCCGTCATACGAACGAGCACGGCGACTACTACACGCCGACCTACTCGTCGTCCGGCACGACCGGCTCGCGCCTGAGCGTGCCGCACAAGGAGGATGCCCAATCGGCCGAAGCCGGTGTGCGCGGCCGCTTCACGACCGGCCCCGTGTCGCACTTCGTGACGGCCGGCGCGTCGTTCATCCGCATCGACAGCCAGTCTGCGTACACGATGTCGAGCGCGTTCCCGACGACGCTCTACGATCCGGCGCCGGTCGCGTTCCCGCCGACCGCCTATGCGGGCGGCGACATGAGCGACCCGGGCACGGTCACCAAGACCTGGCTGCGCAGCGTCGCGGTGTCCGACACGCTCGGCTTCCTCGGCGACCGCGTGCTGTTCACGATCGGCGCGCGCCGCCAGTCGATCTCCGTCGACAATTTCGACTACACCGGTGCCGTGTCGTCGACGTACAGCGACGCGATCACGACGCCCGTGTTCGGTCTCGTCGTCAAACCGTGGCAGAACGTATCGATCTTCGCGAACCGCAGCGAGGCGCTCGCGCAGGGCGAAATCGCGCCGAACACCTCGCGCAATGCGGGCCAGTCGCTGTCGCCGTTCCGGTCGAAGCAGGTCGAGGCCGGCATCCGCTACGACACCAGCAAGTACGGCGCGTCGCTCGCGCTGTTCCAGATCGAGAAGCCGATGGCATACACCGATCCGGTGTCGAAGCTGTTCGGCGCCAACGGCACGCAACGGCACCGCGGCGTGGAAACGGCCGTGTACGGCGAACCGTGGAAAGGCGTGCGGCTGATCGCGGGTGCGACGTACATCAACGCGACGCTGCAGAACACGGCGGGCGGCGCGAACGACGGCAACCGGCCGATCGGCGTGCCGACGTTCCTGCTCAACGCGGGCGCCGAATACGACGTGCCGATGCTGCGCGGCCTCACGCTGACCGCACGCTGGATCCACACGGGCCCGCAGTACGTGGACGTCGCGAACACGGCGTCGATCCAGGCGTGGGACCGCTATGATCTCGGTGCGCGCTACGCGACGGAACTGTTCGGCCGGAAGACGACGCTCCGTGCGACCGTGCGCAATGTCACGAACAAGTCGTACTGGTCGTCGACGACCGGCGGGTACCTGACGCAGGGCGATCCGCGCTCGGTGTGGCTGTCGATGACGACGGATTTTTGACGATCGCGGAAGGGAGTGGCGGGCTGCCGCAAGAGTTTGCTATACTCTCGATCTTCCGGAGAGATGGATGAGTGGTTTAAGTCGCACGCCTGGAAAGCGTGTATAGGTTAATCGCCTATCGGGGGTTCGAATCCCCCTCTCTCCGCCAGAGTTGATAAAAAAGCCCCGCAGAATCAATGATCTGCGGGGCTTTTTGTTTTTTGACCCATCATCAGGCCGAAACCCGGCCGGGTCACTGAACCGGCCGGGTCACTGAACTTCACCGCTTCTCATACCCACGGTAGTTGCTCGCTCCCACTACGTCACGCGCAATGAACGACGGCTCACCGTCAGGTTCTTGTCGCTCCATTGTCTTTCTCGGCCAGACGACGCCCATCCAGTCCGTCATTCGAAATTGAATAACGATCGCAAATCCGTATCACGGATTCAGCTTCTCAAATTTTCCGGCATGCCACCGTTAAAATGACACCCCGATAAGCAATATGAACGCGTGTAGAGACCATGAAGAAGAAACAACTGATGGCGATCGCCGGGATCGCAATAGCCGCGGGCGTGGCGTCCAGTTACGCGAGCCCGTACATCACCTTGTATCAGATGCGATCGGCCCTGACCGATAACGATGCCGACTCGTTTTCTTCCCATGTCGATTTTCCATCGATGCGCGAAAGCCTGCGTGCGCAAGTCATGACCATGATGCACGCGAAAATGGCGAACTCCCCCGAGATGAAAGGCAATTCATTCGCCGACCTGGGAATGGTGATGGCGATGGGCTTTGTGAATCAGGCCATCGACACGATGGTTACGCCGGCGGGAGTCATGACCATGATGGCTCAGGGCGCGGCCAAGCCCGCGCACGCCAATGCGCCGGCATCCTCTCCCGAACCATCGGAAACGGCTCATGCAGGGTCCGACGGTGGCGCCGCACCGCAAACAACGAGCAGCAAGCCGAAGGCCGACTATTCGGTCGGCTACAAGAACTGGTCGACTGTCACCGCAACTGCGCGAAAAGGAACGGACGACGAGGTGACGTTTATCTTCAAGCGTGACGGCCTCTGGTCCTGGAAGTTGAGCGCAGTCAATCTGCCGATCGACAAATTCGGTTCAAACTGATCGCCGGGAAACGGACCGGACCCGGCGCCCTTGCGTGGCCGGCCCCCGCTTCCTCGTCTGGGCCGAGCGTGCAGCGCGCAGCTAACCCCGAACACAGCACACTAAAGATGTGTATTCTCCTGACGATATCCAGGGTTTCATCACCGCGAGTCAGATCCATGCGATTGAGTCCACGGTTCGCCATGATGGCTGTCACGGCGACGATGCTGTCCGCTTGCGCAACGGCATTTTCGCCAGCGACGATCAGCACCACCGTCGCGGTCACATCTCCCCCGCCGCTCGAAAAATCGCAGCGCGACGGCGGATCGTCGACCGACCTGTCGGTCATCGGTCAGCCAGCATCTCCATTTCGAACGCTTCTTTCCGTTCGCGAATGCGCTGCCGCCAAATGCGCGGCGGGAATCGCCAAGCCGACGCTCGCGGTCACGGTTCAGCGCGTGTCCGAAGGACAGGCAGCAATACGCTTCTCGGTCAACGGAGAGATCGGCAGCAGCCAGACGCTGAAATCGCAAGCCGGGAAAGCCACGTCGGAAGTGACCATGTCGATCCCGTCGGGCGTGACGCCGATCAACGATCAATTTGCCGTTGAACGGGTCGCGACGATCAAGGTTGGCGAGTTCCGACACGTGGCCTTGCCGCATGGCATCCGTGCCTATGTCTGCGTCGCGATACCGAACGCAAATGGCGTGACGGACGGGAGCTGTGATTTCAGCCGGGTGCAAACGACCAAGGGCGCCGAGTTCGGAATTTCGGCACTCTGACCTGCTCGTCACGGCACCAGTAAGGGCTGGTCGCGGCACTTGAGCAATGCCGAACGACACCCGTGTCACGGATGCCGGATGTAGTCCACCAGCGCCCGCGTATATTCATCCGGCTTTCGATCGAACAGACTCACGACGATCGCCACCGCGAACCCCGCCGGCACCCCGAACACCCCCGAGCTGATCGGTTCGATCCCGAACCACGTGCGCCCCGCAAACCCCGTCAGCTGCGTGAAGTACGGATAGGTCGACACGATGTAGTACACGCGCACCGCGAGCCCGGTCACCATCCCGGCGATCGCGCCGCGCGTCGTCGTGCGCTTCCAGAACACGCCGAGCACGAGCACCGGAAAGAAGCTCGAAGCCGCGAGCGAAAACGCGGCGCCGACGAGAAACAGGATCTTCCCGGTATTGAGCGACGCGACATACGACGCGAACAAGGCAACACCGAGCAGCAGCACCTTCGAGATCGTCACGCGCCGCTGGCTTGATGCGTCCGGCGCGACCATGCAGTAATAGACGTCGTGCGACAGCGCGTTCGCGATCGTCAGCAGCAGCCCGTCCGCGGTCGACAGCGCCGCGGCAAGCGCACCGGCTGCAATCAGTCCCGACACGACATACGGCAGCCCGGCGATCTCCGGCGCGGCCAGCACGACCATGTCCGGCTGCATCTGGATTTCCGACCAGTGCACGATGCCGTCGCGAATCACCTCGACGACGCTGATCAGGTCGGGTTCGAAGTGATGCCATTGCGTGACCCACGCCGGCAATTCGGCGAACGGCCGCCCGACGAGGTTCGCGAGGATCTCGTACTTGATCAGCACCGCGAGCACCGGCACGCTCAGGTAGAACAACGCGATGAAGAACAAGGTCCAGCCGACCGAGCGCCGCGCTGACGCGACCGACGTGGTCGTGTTGTAGCGCGTCAGGATGTGCGGCAGGCTCGCGGTGCCAAGCGACAGGCACAGCAGCAGCGCGAGGAAGTTCCGCTCGCGCGGCTTGCGTTCGTCGTCGCTCGCGGCGGGAAACGGTTCGTGCATCGGCACGGGAGGCTCGGCCCGGGCCAGCAGATCGTCACGCGCCTGTGTCCACGCGACACGCGCCGCCGCCGGATCGCGCGGGAAGTCGGCCAGTTCGCGTTCGCGCTGGCTGATCTCGCGCAGCGGCCCGTTGTGGCGCCGCAGGTCGGCAAGCTGGTCGGTGAGATGACGGCGGGCGTCCGCATAGGATGCCGGCAGCCGGTCAAGGCGCGTCTGGATATCCGCGGCTTGCCGACGATACGCGTCGCGCACCTGCTGTTCGTCAGCCGCATCGCGCACCTGCGCCTCGCGCGCCGCGACGCGCTCCATCAGCTTGCCGTAGCTGAACTGGGGCACGGGGCCGAGCCCGTTCTTCATCGCGATCAGCGACACCGGAATCAGGATCGCGCTGATCAGGATGATGTACTGCGCGACCTGCGTCCACGTGACCGCGCGCATCCCGCCGAGAAACGAACACACGAGAATGCCCGCGAGCCCGCAGAAGATCCCGATCGCGAAATCGACGCCGATGAAGCGCGTCGCGATCAGGCCGATCCCCTGGATCTGCGCGACCAGGTACACGAACGAACACAGGATCGCCGCGCCGGCCGCCAGCGCACGCACGGCCGTGCTCGAAAAGCGCGTCCCGAGAAAATCGGGAATCGTGTAGCGCGCGAGCTTGCGCACATAAGGCGCGAGCAGGAACGCGACCAGGCAGAACCCGCCCGTCCAGCCCATCACGTAGGCAAGCGCGTCGTAGCCGGTCGCGTAGAGCGAGCCGGCCAGGCCGATGAACGACGCGGCCGACAGCCAGTCGGCCGCCGTCGCCATCCCGTTGAACGCGGACGGCACGCGCCGCCCGGCCACGTAGTACTCGACGAGATCGGACGTGCGCGACAGCAGCCCGATCACCGCATACACGGCGATCGGCACGAACAGGAACACGTAGCCGATCCAGACGCCGGAGCCGGTGGCACGCTCGATCCGCCACATCAGCAGCACGAATCCGAGAAACCCCAGCGTGTAGAGCGCGTATGCGCGGATCAGTCGGTGCGTCAGCATGAATCAGCGCCCGCCGTTCGCAACGCCAGCGCGTGCCGCATGATCGTCGTACGCACGGCGCAGCGTACGGTCCGCGCGTTGCATTAGCCCGATGTAGACGACGATCAGCACGAGGTACACGAGAATCGCGCCCTGCGCGCCGACATAGAACGGCAGGCTGAACCCGGCGAAGCGAACCTCGGCGAGCGCGGGCCCGAAGAACGGCACGATGAACGACACCGAAAAGCCGATCACCATCAGCACCGCGATCAGCGCGACGTTGAAGCGCCAGTAGCGCGCGTGGGCACGCACGAGCGGCTCGGGAACGGGCGGTGGCGCAGCAGGCGCCGAACGGGTCGGAACGGTCATGCCGTTATGTAACAAAAAGCCCCTGCGCGGGCAATCGGGATTGCCGCGCAGGGGCTCGTGCGCGTGATGCGCAACCGGTACGGTCAGCGCACTTCGGCGAGCTGCTCGAGGATGGCCGGGTTCTCGAGCGTGGACGTGTCCTGCGTGATCGCCTCGCCCTTCGCGAGCGAACGCAGCAGGCGGCGCATGATCTTGCCCGAGCGCGTCTTCGGCAGGTTGTCGCCGAAGCGGATGTCCTTCGGCTTCGCGATCGGCCCGATCTGCTTGCCGACCCAGTCGCGCAGCGTCTTCGCCAGCGCCGCGGCTTCCTCGCCTTCCGGACGCGAACGCTTCAGCACCACGAACGCAACCACCGCCTCGCCCGTCGTATCGTCCGGACGGCCGACCACGGCTGCCTCGGCCACGAGTTCGTGCGAGACCAGCGCCGATTCGATTTCCATCGTGCCGAGCCGGTGGCCCGACACGTTCAGCACGTCGTCGATCCGGCCCATGATCGTGAAGTAGCCGGTGTCCTTGTCGCGCACCGTGCCGTCGCCGGCGAGATACAGCGTGCCGCCGAGTTCCTCGGGGTAGTAGCTCTTCTTGAAGCGCTCCGGGTCACCCCAGATCGTGCGGATCATCGCGGGCCACGGGCGCTTGACGACGAGGATGCCGCCCTGCCCGTTCGGCACGTCCTGGCCGGTTTCGTCGACCACCGCGGCCATGATGCCCGGCAGCGGCAGCGTGCACGAACCGGGCACGGTCGGCGTCGCGCCCGGCAGCGGCGTGATCATGTGGCCGCCCGTCTCGGTCTGCCACCACGTGTCGACGATCGGGCAGCGCTCCTGGCCGACGTGCTTGTGATACCACATCCACGCTTCCGGATTGATCGGCTCGCCGACGGTGCCGATGATGCGCAGGCTCGACAGGTCATAGCTCTTCGGATGGACCTTGTCGTCGGCATCGGCCGCCTTGATCAGCGAGCGGATCGCGGTCGGCGCGGTGTAGAACACGGTGACCTTGTGGTCGCCGATCATCTTCCAGAAGCGGCCGGCGTCCGGATAGGTCGGCACGCCCTCGAACACGACCTGCGTGCCGCCGCATGCGAGCGGGCCGTACGTGATGTACGTGTGGCCCGTGACCCAGCCGATGTCGGCCGTGCACCAGAACACGTCGCTGGGCTTCCAGTCGAAGGTCCACTTCATCGTCTGAGCGGCCCACAGCAGGTAGCCGCCCGTGCTGTGCTGCACGCCCTTCGGCTTGCCGGTCGAGCCCGACGTATACAGGATGAACAGCGGATGCTCGGCACCGACCCATTCCGGCTCGCACTGGTCGGATTCGCCGGCCGTCAGTTCGTGCATCCACAGGTCGCGCTCGGCGTGCCAGTCGATCTTGCCGCCGGTGCGGCGATAGACGATCACGCTCTTCACGGCCTCGCAGCCGCCCAGCGCGATCGCTTCATCCGCGATGCTCTTCAGCGGCAGCGTCTTGCCGCCGCGCGCCTGCTCGTCGGCCGTGACGAGCGCCGTCGCGCCAACGTCGACGAGCCGCTCGTTCAACGACTTCGCGGAGAAGCCGCCGAACACGACCGAGTGCGTCGCGCCAATGCGTGCGCAGGCCTGCATCGCGACGATGCCTTCGATCGACATCGGGATATAGATGACGACGCGGTCGCCCTTGCCGATCCCGCGCTTCTTCAGCGCATTCGCGAAACGCGACACGCGCGCGAGGAGATCCGCATAGGTGACGCGCGTGACGGTGCCGTCGTCGGCTTCGAAGATCACCGCGACGCGCTCGCCGTTGCCGGCTTCGACGTGACGGTCGAGACAGTTGTACGACGCGTTCAGCTCGCCGTCGTCGAACCACTTGTAGAACGGCGCGTTGGACTCGTCGAGCACTTTCGTGAACGGCTTGTGCCACGCAAGACCCTCGCGCGCGAGACGCGCCCAGAATCCTTCGAAATCGTTCTCGGCCTCGGCGGCGAGCGCACGATAGGCCGGCATGCCGGAAATGGTCGCCGCCTGTTCGAGCGCCGCGGGCGGCGCAAACTGACGGGTTTCGTGAAGAACCGATTCAATCGCAGACATCGACTACCCCTTGGTGAACATGAATCCTCTGCATGGCGGCGCGATCGTGCGCGCCGCGTGTCTTGGCCGGCGCAAGCGCGCCGCTGTCTCCTACCCATCACCCGCGCACGGCCCGAGGGCTACTGCGCGATGCTGCGCCGCACCACGTCGCGCATGGCGACCGGGCGACCCGACAGTGTCCACAATAAGCGCTCGAACTTACCCGTCACTTACGCGGCACGGCCGTTTCGCCCGCCGGGCGGCGCCCGCTTGCAGCTTTACGCTGTAACGAGCGCGACCCTACAATCCTAACTGAACTCGCCTTCCGGATTCCAGCTTGAATCGCTACGCTTTCTTTCTCGTGCTGTCGATGCTGTTCGTCGGCAGCAATGTCGGTATCGGCAAATCGATCGTCGTCTTCGTCCCCGTCGCCATCCTCGCCACGCTGCGCTTCGTGATCGCGATCGCCGTGCTGTGGCCGCTGTTCAGCCCGGTGAAGATGCGCACGGTCAAGCGCGGCGAATGGCTGAACCTGTTCCTGCAGGCGTTCTTCGGCACCTTCATGTTCACGCTGCTGATGCTGAACGGTGTGCAACGCACGAGCGCGGTCGCCGCCGGCGTGATCACCAGCACGATCCCGGCGATCGTCGCGCTGTTCGCGTGGCTGATCCTGCGTGAAAAACCGAACGGCCGTGCGCTCGTGTCGATTGCACTCGCGATCGCCGGCGTCGTGACGATCAACCTCGCGAACGGCAGCGCGGCCGGGCACGGCGCGTCGTCGTCGCTCACCGGCAACCTGCTGATCCTTGGCGCGGTGTGCTGCGAATCGATCTACGTGATCCTGTCGCGCCGCCTCACGCAGACGCTCGCGCCGATCGACATCTGCGCGTACACCCACCTGTTCGGCCTGTGCCTGATGCTGCCGCTCGGCGCGACGGCCATGTGGCGTTTCGATTACGCGAGCGTGCCGGCCAGCACCTGGGCGCTCGTCGTCTGGTACGGCCTGTCGGCCAGCATCTTCTCGTTCTGGCTGTGGATGAAAGGCATCCGGCACGTGCCGGGCAGCCTGGCCGGCGTGTTCAGCGCCGTGCTGCCGGTCGCGGCCGCAGCGTATGGCATCGCGTTCCTCGGCGAGCGCCCGGCGCTCGCTCACGGCATCGCGCTCGCGTGCGTCGTCACCGGTATCGTGCTCGCGAGCCTGCGCGTGAAACGCGTGCCGGCTGCCGCCTCCTGATCCGTCCCTGGAAGAGCCGGCGCGTCACTGCAGTCGCGCCGGCCGACGCGTTACAATAGCGCGCCTTTTCAAGATTACCCCCGATACCTGCGCACCGCGCCCGACTTTCCACCATGTCTGCCCCGCATTCGCCCGGCCGCCCCGCGCGTCGCCCGCTTCGCCCCCTTCCCGCGCTGATTTTCATGAGCCGCTGGCTCCAGGTTCCGCTTTACCTCGGCCTGATCGTTGCGCAAGCCGTCTACGTGTTCCTGTTCCTGAAGGAAGTCTGGCACCTGCTGTCGCATGCGACGAGCCTGGACGAAGTCAGCGTGATGCTCGCGGTGCTCGGCCTGATCGACGTGGTGATGATCTCGAACCTGCTGATCATGGTGATCGTCGGCGGTTACGAAACGTTCGTGTCGCGCCTCGGCATCGAGGGCCACCCCGACGAGCCCGAGTGGCTCGACCACGTGAACGCGGGCGTGCTGAAGGTCAAGCTGTCGATGGCGCTGATCAGCATTTCGTCGATCCACCTGCTGAAGACGTTCATCAACCCCGACCAGCACACGATGCACGCGATCATGTGGCAGGTGATCATCCACGTGTCGTTCCTGGTGTCGGCGCTCGTGATGGCGTGGGTCGACCGCCTGACGACGCACACGCACCCGGCCCATTTCCACGAGCCGCACGCCCACGAGGCGCACGCGCCCGCAGCGAACGAGCCCCGCAAGCCGGCCGACGCAGCCGTCAACGCATAAACGCATTCCCCACAGTCCCCACAGAGTCTCAGCCATGACCGTCATCAAACAGGAAGACCTGATCCAGAGCATCGCGGATTCGCTGCAGTACATCAGCTACTACCATCCGCTCGACTACATCCAGGCCCTCGGCCGCGCGTACGAGCTGGAAGAAAGCCCGGCCGCGAAGGATGCGATCGCGCAGATCCTCACGAACAGCCGCATGTGCGCGGAAGGCAAGCGCCCGATCTGCCAGGACACCGGCATCGTCACGATCTTCGTGAAGGTCGGCATGGACGTGCGCTGGGACGGCGCGACGATGGGCCTCACCGACATGATCAACGAAGGCGTGCGCCGCGGTTACACGCACCCGGACAACGTGCTGCGCGCGTCGATCGTCAATCCGCCGGAAGGCGCCCGCAAGAACACGAAGGACAACACGCCGGCCGTGATCCACTACGAGATCGTGCCGGGCGACAAGGTCGACGTGCAGGTTGCGGCGAAGGGCGGCGGCTCGGAGAACAAGTCGAAGTTCGTGATGCTGAACCCGTCCGACTCGATCGTCGACTGGGTGCTGAAGACGGTCCCGACGATGGGCGCGGGCTGGTGCCCGCCCGGCATGCTGGGGATCGGCATCGGCGGCACGGCCGAAAAGGCGATGCTGATGGCGAAGGAATCGCTGATGGAGCCGATCGACATCCAGGAAATCATCGCGCGCGGCCCGAAGGACTGGGTCGAGGAACTGCGCGTCGAGCTGCACGAGAAGGTCAACGCGCTCGGCATCGGCGCCCAGGGCCTTGGCGGCCTGGCGACCGTGCTCGACGTGAAGATCATGGCCGCACCGACGCACGCGGCATCGAAGCCGGTCGCGCTGATCCCGAACTGCGCGGCGACGCGCCACGCGCACTTCGTGCTCGACGGCTCGGGCCCGGCCAAGCTTGAAGCGCCGTCGCTCGACGCGTGGCCGAAGGTCAACTGGGAGCCGAATACCGAAACCAGCAAGCGTGTCGACCTGAACACGCTGACGCCGGAAGAAGTCGCCAGCTGGGCGCCGGGCCAGACGCTGCTGCTGTCGGGCAAGATGCTCACCGGCCGCGACGCCGCGCACAAGCGTATCGCCGACATGCTCGCGAAGGGCGAGAAGCTGCCGGTCGACTTCACGAACCGCGTGATCTACTACGTCGGCCCGGTCGATCCGGTCCGCGACGAAGTGGTCGGCCCGGCAGGCCCGACGACGGCCACGCGCATGGACAAGTTCACCGAGACGATGCTCGCGCAAACCGGCCTGATCTCGATGGTCGGCAAGGCCGAGCGCGGCCCGGTCGCGATCGACGCGATCAAGAAGCACAAGGCGGCCTACCTGATGGCGGTCGGCGGCGCGGCTTACCTCGTGTCGAAGGCGATCCGAGGCGCGAAGGTGCTCGCATTCGAAGACCTCGGCATGGAAGCGATCTACGAGTTCGACGTGCAGGACATGCCTGTAACAGTTGCTGTCGATTCGTCGGGCACGTCGGTGCACCAGACCGGTCCGAAGGAGTGGCAGGCGAAGATCGGCAAGATCCCGGTCGCAGCCGCTTAAGCGCGATCGAACGAAAGGCCGGACGGAAGTCCGGCCTTTTTACTTCTCATTCTCATTATTGTGTGCGGCCGGTCATACGAGGCTGATTCTCATTACACGCAAAAGGCAGGCCCGGCAAGGCTTTGAGGCTTGGCTTTTCTCGTTCGAGCGATTATCTTTCGGTTTCTGAAGCCCCACTGAACAAGGAACAAGCCATGCAAGGCGACAAGAAAGTCATCGAATATCTGAACGCCCAGTTGAAGAATGAACTCACGGCGATCAACCAGTACTTCCTGCATGCGCGCATGTACAAGCACTGGGGCCTCGAGAAGCTCGGCAAGCACGAGTACGACGAGTCGATCGGCGAAATGAAGCACGCCGACTGGCTGATCGAGCGCGTCTTCATGCTCGACGGCCTGCCGAACCTGCAGGACCTGCACAAGCTGCTCGTCGGCGAGGAAACCGAAGAGATCCTGAAGTGCGACCTGAAGCTCGAGCAGATCTCGCAGTCCACCTGCAAGGAAGCGATCGCCTACTGCGAATCGGTTCGTGACTATGTGTCGCGCGAGATCTTCGAAAAGATCCTCGACGACACCGAAGAGCACATCGACTGGCTGGAAACGCAGATCGACCTGATCGGCAAGGTCGGCCTGCAGAACTACCAGCAAACGATGATGGGTACGCCGGAGTAAACTCTCTCCACGCTTCCCGTAATCGCCCCCAGCCCGTTCATGTCGACACCTTCCGTTATCGCAGCGACGGCCTCGGCCGTCGCCCCCATCGGCATCTTCGATTCAGGGCTGGGCGGCCTGTCGGTGCTGCGCGCCGTACGCGCGCAGCTGCCCGACGAATCGTTCATCTACGTCGCCGATTCGCACCATGCGCCGTATGGTCCGCGCGATGAGGCGTTCATTACGGAACGCACGCTGGCAATCGGCGAGTGGCTGGCCCGCGAAGGGGCAAAAGCACTCGTGATCGCCTGCAACACGGCGACCGCACGCGCGATCGCCGCGACCCGCGAACACCTGTCGATGCCGCTCGTCGGCGTCGAGCCGGGCATCAAGCCGGCCGCCGCCGTGTCCGCGAGCGGCGTCGCGGGCGTCCTCGCCACGCAGTCGACGCTGAACAGCCCGCGTTTCCGGGCGCTGCTCGACCGCTACGGCGCCGGCCGCCGCTTCATCTGCCAGCCCGGCCACGGGCTCGTCGAGGCCATCGAGCGCGGCGACACGAATTCGCCCGCGTTGCGCGCGTTGCTCGACAGCTACCTGCAACCGATGCTCGACGACGGCGCCGATACGCTGGTACTCGGCTGCACGCACTACCCGTTCTTCACCGAAACGATTCGTGACCTTGTGGGCGACCGCCTGACGATCGTCGACACCAGCGATGCGATCGCGCGCCAGCTCGTGCGGATGCTCGACGAGCGCCACCTGCGCGCCCCCGCCGGCACGCGCGCGACGCCGCCCCGCTTCTGCTCGACCAGCGACGGCCGCCAGTTGCAGGTACTCGCATCGACGTTGCTCGGCCTCACTGCGCCGATCGAATCCGTCACCATTTCCTCGCCGAACGCGCGCGCCTGCGCGACCGCCTGATACCGGCCGGCACGCCCTCTTCCGCGTGCCGCTCCCCCACCCCGACGTTTCAAGGGTCCGATGACCGTAAAAAAAGCCCGCCCCAGGCTTGTCAACGTCCGCAAATTTAATGATAATAATTCGCATTACCGTTAGCTATCGCAACTCATCATGATCGTCTGCGTGTGCAAGTCTGTTTCCGATCGCAAGATTCGCGCGTCCCTCGCTGAGGGCGTGAACTCTTTCGATGAACTCCAGTTCGAGCTCGGCGTGGCCACGTGCTGCGGCAAGTGCGAGGAGTCCGTACGCGACCTCATGGCCGAACAAGGCGTCTGCGCGAGCCAGTGCGGTGTCGAGCACCATGCTCACCCGATCCCGGTCACGTTCTACGACCGCAAGGCCGCCTGACCGGCGCCGAGTGTGCGTATGCGGCCCAGGCCGCATTTTTTGTTTTGACCGTCAGCAAGCCACCGTCTGCGCGAGCCAGCGGCTTACCTGCCAAGGAGCCTGTCATGGAATTGCTGATCGGATTTGTGACCACCGTTTGCATCTCGCTGCTGATCTTCCGCAAGTGATGCCGATTCACCCGCCGCGCCCCGGGTGCGACATCGTTCTTTCAAGCTAACATGCAGGCTTCGCATCTCGCTCCTGCCGGCGCCATGCCGGCTGCACCACGTATGAATCCCCGTGTGATCGTTGTCGCGGTCGGTGTGCTTGCCGCACACGCGATCATGCTGACGGCCGCCTGGCTCCATCGCAACGCACCGCCGCCGCCGAAGGAGATCGAGGTTCAGTCGATCACCGCGCAACTCATTCCGCCTGCGCCCCCTGCCCAGCCGGTCGCGGTCCAGTCGGCCGCGCAGCAGCCCACGCCGCCCAAGCCCACGCCGCGCGTGAAGCCGAAGGTCGAGCCGAAGCCGGTGCAGAAAGCAGTGCCGACGCCTCAGCCGGTCTCGCAGGCACCGTCGCCGACGCCCGCGCCGGCAGCCGTCGCTCCGACACCGGCTCCCGCCGCGCCGGCGCCTGCTGCGCCCGCTGCGGCGCCTGGCCCGGCTCGCGAGACGATGCAGGTCAGCGCACCGAAGAACGTCTCGGCGCTCACCTGCAATTTCGTGAAGCCGACCTATCCGTCGATGTCGCGCCGTCGCGGCGAAACGGGCACGGCCTATGTTCACTTCATCATCGGCGTGACGGGCAAGATCGAAAGCGTCCAGCTGCAGAAGAGCAGCGGCTATCCGCGTCTCGACGAAGCCGCGCTCGACGCGACGCGCGCCAGCACCTGTCCGCCGTATATCGAGAACGGCCAGGCGATCCGCGCCGCCCATACGCTGCCCTTCAACTTCACGCTTGACGACTAACCCGTCATATTCGGTAGATTCAAAGGAAACAAGAAAATGCAAAGCTACGGTATCGCGCACGTCTGGGCGCAAGGTGATTTCGTCACGCGCGCCATCGCGATCACGCTGCTCGTGATGTCGGTCCTGTCGTGGATCGTGATCGTCATCAAGGGCTGGAACGTGATCCGCCTGAACCGCCTGACGAAGAACGCCGAACAGGCGTTCTGGCATTCGGACGACTTCGACGACGGCATCAAGAAGCTCGGGCTCGCCGCCTCGACGCCGAACGACAACCCGTTCCTCGCGCTCGCGCTGTCGGGCAAGGAAGCCGCCGATCACCACCACCAGACGCAGCCGCACCTGCACGACCGCATGGACGTGTCGGACTGGGTCACGCGCTGCCTGAAGGACACGATGGACGAAGGCATCTCGCGCATGCAGAGCGGTCTCGCGATCCTCGCGTCGATCGGCAGCACGGCGCCGTTCGTCGGCCTGTTCGGTACGGTCTGGGGGATCTACCACGCACTGCTCGCGATCGGCGCATCCGGCCAGACGTCGATCGACCAGGTCGCGGGCCCGGTCGGCGAATCGCTGATCATGACCGCCTTCGGCCTGTTCGTCGCGATCCCGGCCGTGCTCGGCTACAACGCACTCACCCGTGCGAACAAGGGTGTCGTCAGCAAGCTGCGCCGCTTCGCACACGGCCTGCACGCATACTTCGTGACGGGCGCGAGCCTCGCGTCGTCGTCGGCTCGCGACGGCCTGCGTCTCGCGACGCGCGCCAGCTGAGGCGGGGTGAACCATGGCAATGAACACCGGTTTCAGCGACGATGACGACGATGCAGTGATGAGCGAGATCAACATGACGCCGCTCGTCGACGTCATGCTCGTACTCCTGATTATTTTCCTCGTGACGATCCCGGCGATGCAGCATGCGGTGAAGATCGACCTGCCGCACGCCAGCAGCCAGCCCGTCGACGAAAAGCCACAGACGGTCGACGTCGCGATCCAGGGTGACGGCACGATCCTGTGGGACGACCACACCGTCACGCGCGCACAATTGCAGGAACGCATCGCGGAAGCGGCAAAGCGCACGCCGCAACCGGAGTTGCACCTGCGTGCCGACCGCAAGGTCGCCTACGAACACGTCGCGGAAGTGATGTCGGATGCGCAGGCAGGCGGCCTGACGAAGCTCGGCTTCGTGACGGAGCCGACCGCGAAAGCGAAGTAACGTACGCACGGTACGAGGCGTCGGTAGCACCTCGTCGGCCACACCTAGCCGGCCGCGCCTCGCCGGCCACACCTCGCCGGCCGCACCTCGCCGGCCACGCACAAAGTAAAAGGCCTTCATCGCCAGATGAAGGCCTTTTTTCATGCGCACGCGGGCGCCTTCGGGCGGCGGGCTCTTTGGCGGTATCGGTTGCGCCTCGAGCAACGCAAATGCGACTCTGCCGTGGTCTGCACGGACTGCGCGTTCTGCCCTATCTGGCTCGCAATATATGCGGCCACCTGATTTCGCTCAGAACTTCCTTCACGAAATGGGATTTCAATATAGGCCCGCGCGCCCGCGCATTCAAGGTTCTGGCGATTGAAACTTGCGATTGCAGGCGACGCTTCAATGACAAAACAAATTTGCCTCGCCGTGCACGTCGTGTTCAGGTCGCCGAAGCATCGGCCGCCGCTTCCTTCTTCGCACGCTCCGGGCACCCCGGATCCTTGTAGGCGCCGTGATCGAGCTTCTCGACCAGATAGTCGACAAACGCACGCACCGCGGGCGGCATCCCCTGCCGCGACACGAACACCGCGTACAGTTGCGGCACCGGAAGCGTCCAGCCCGGCATCACGGGCGACAATTGCCCCGCGCGCAGCGCGTTGCCATACATCATCTCCGGCAATGCCGCGATGCCGAGGCCATCGAGCACGGCTTCGCGGATCGTCATCAGGTCGGCCGTCACGAGCCGCGGGTCGTGCTCGTGCACGTGACGCGTACCGTCCGGCGCGATCAGGTTGAACACGTGCCGCCCGTCGACGCTCGGCGTATCGAGTGTCTCGAATCCGCTCAGGTCGTCCGGCACCAGCGGCGGCGCATTCTGGCTCAGCAGGCTCGGCGCGCCAACCAGCATCTGCTCGGTGCGCCACAGCGGCCGCACGACGATGTTCGCGTTCTGCGGCGGCTCCGAGCGCACGCGCAGCGCGACGTCGATCGAATCCTCGAACAGGTCGATCACGCGATTCGTCACGCGGACGTGCACCTTCACTTCGGGATAGCGGCGCAGGAATTCGGGCAGGATGCGCGACAGCATCGTCTGCGACAGCGTCACGGGCACGCTGACGCGCACCGAGCCGCGCGGCGACGAGCGCAACTGCTGGACCGCGTTCATCGCGGCCTGCGCTTCGGCCAGCATCGCCTGGCAATGCTGGTAGAACAGCTCCCCCGCCTCGGTCAGTGCGAGCTTGCGTGTCGAGCGCTGCAGCAGGCGCACGCCGAGCGCCGCCTCGAGTTCGGTCAGGCGCCGCGACAGGCGCGATTTCGAGATGCCCAGCACGCGCTCCGCGGCCGAGAAACCGCCGTGTTCGACGACCTGCGAAAAGTACATCAGGTCGTTCAGGTTATGTGCATCGATATTCATCTCATCGTTCCATTTTCAGAACAATCCATTGCGAACCGTCGCGAATCGAACGGTAAAACGCCCAATATAATAGCGCTATGTTTCAAAAATAACGCTATTCCGATCATTTCGAGGGAATCCCCATGACGACCGCCCGCTCGCTTGACCGTACGTACCCCGCGCTTCGCACGACCGAAGGCGGCGGTTTCGTGGTTCACCGCCCGTTCCCGACCCGGCTGCTGATGGATTTCGATCCGTTCCTGCTGCTCGACGAAATGGGCCCCATCGACTACGCGCCCGGCGAGGCCAAGGGCGCCCCCGATCATCCGCATCGCGGCTTCGAGACCGTGACCTACGCACTCGACGGGCGCTTCCGCCATCGCGACTCGTCCGGCCATGCCGGCACGCTCGGCCCGGGAGACGTGCAATGGATGACGGCAGGCGCTGGCGTCGTGCACAGCGAGATGCCGGATCCGGAATTCGCGCAGACGGGCGGGCGCACCCACGGCTTCCAGCTGTGGGTCAACCTGCCGCGGCGCGACAAGCTGATCGCGCCGCGCTACCAGGAGATCCCGGCCGACCGCATCCCGACCGCGACATCACCTGACGGCCGCGCCCGGGTGCGCGTCATCGCCGGCGAAGCGTTCGGCGTCCGCGCCGCGATCGAGACACGTACACCGATCCTCTACCAGCATTTCACGCTACAGCCCGGTGCAACGGTCACGCAGTCCGTTCCTGCAGGCTATCGTGTGTTCGCCTATCCGATCGACGGAACGGGCCTCTACGGGCCCGCCAGGCAGGCGGTCGACGCACGGCATATGGTCGTGTACTGCGACGACGGCGACACGGTCACGTTTGCCGCCAGCGACACGCCGCTCGACCTGCTGCTGATCGGCGGCGTACCGCTTAACGAGCCGATCGTCCGCTACGGCCCGTTCGTGATGAATACCGAAGAAGAGATCCGGCAGGCGGTCGTCGACTACCAGGCCGGTCGCATGGGCCGCATCGAAGCATGACGCCCGGACGGGCGCGCACGTGCCGCGAAACCGCCCGTTTTGCGTCACAATGACTTCTTGAACCATGTGGCCGCCCGCCACCAGAAGGAACCCGTCCCCTTGAACTTCGAACATCTGATCCAGATCAATTCCGACGATCCGGCCGTGCCGACCCTCACCCGCGACCAGCTCTGGGAAGGTCTCGTGCTGCGCGCCGAACAGCCGCAACTGTTCGTGCTCGGTCTCGACAGCTGTGTCGTCCACGAACGGACGGACACGACGCTCGAACGTGAGCTGCACTACGGTCACGCGACCGTGCGCGACCGCGTCACGTTCACGCCGAATCAGCAGGTTCGCTATGACATCCTCGCCGCCGACGGCGAGATCGGCGGCTCACTGACGATGACGATCGAGGAACGCGACGACCACGAGCTGTTCCTGCGTTTCGAATACCGCACGACGCTGGTCGTCACGGACGACAGCGAAGACGCGCGTCAGACACACGGGATCGTCAAGGAAGCGTACCGCACGTCAGATATCGACACGGTCCGCCTGATCCGCGAGTACGCGCAGGGCCGCAAGGCCCCCGATCCGCTGCACTGAACCCGGTGGCGGCCTGCGGGCCGCCCCTTTGAGTCAAGCTATCAGATTCGCCTTTCCGATCGATAAAGAGTTTTTGTAAATGGGAATAGTTATCATTTAGAATTCATTCCATCGTATCGACAGTCACCGATCAACCGAATGACCGACACCATGCGCCCGACCACGCTGACCTTGCGCCACACGACCGGCACCGCAGGCAGCAGCCGACAGAAGACGGCAGCGGTCACCACGCCGGCGAAACCCGCCGGCAACCGCGATGCAGGCACGCGGGTCGTCAGCAGCGATGCGCTGCTGCAAGGCCAAAGCCACGTCAGCATCGCGCATAACGGAGAGACTTATCAGTTGCGCGCCACACGGCTCGGCAAACTGATCCTGACGAAGTAACGACAGAGTATTGTGGGGACCACCTCCCTGAGAGGTGTTGGGCAGTAGCCAGCGTAACGGCTTGCACGCGAGATCTAGACCCCTTCGTGCAAACACACTCAAGCAGCCGTTGCAGCAAGCCAAGCCACTTTTTTTGGTTCTCGCACAAGGAAGAAAAAAAGCGACACGTCATCCGACGTGTCGCTTTTTTGTTTGGGCGGCCAATGCGTAAAGCATGCCGCCCAGATTCGTTACCGCGTCGATGCGTAACCGCCGAAGCGGCACGCGATCCGCTTCAGAAACCCCAGAACATCAACCACCATGCGCTGTCGATGACGGCAAGCGCGGCGGCGAACCACGCGAATGCCGCAAGCCGGCGCGGCCAGCCCGCATAGCGCCCCGTCACTTTCAACGCGAGCCACGCACTCCATGCGTTGGCGCCGACCAGGATCGCGAGGCGCACATCGGTCGCCCAGCCGAGCGGCACATGTTCGGCACGCAGCAACGACAGCGTCGTGGCCGACAGGCCAAGGAACACGCCTGCGCCTGCGATCGGAATCAACGCCTGCGCGAGATGATGCAACCGCACGCGATCGAAGCGGCCGAGCATCAGCGTGGCACCGGCCAGCAGCACCAGCAGCGCCGTGCCGTACACGAGCCCCGTGCCGACGATATAGCTGACGACCAGCCCCCCGTCGAGCCAGGAGAACACGTCGTTGCGATCCGGATAGTGCGTGAGCAGGAACCACGGCGCATTGGTTTCGAGCGGCCACGTGATGTCATGGTCGATCAGCCAGCCCGCGAGCCATTGCTTGATCTGCACGAACCACGGGCTGACGGTCCAGTGGAACGCACCGATCGCGACGCCGAGCAGGCCGTACAGGATCAGCGCGGTGTCCCACGGGTTCGCCTGCTGCGCGCCGAGGTTCACGACTTCGTCGGACGGCGAGCGCAACGACAGCGAGATCGCGTCGCGGTGCCCGCTGCAGCGGCCGCACATGTGGCAGTCCGCCGCGCCCTTCATGTTGCGCAACGGCACGAGCGGCGCGCAGTTGATCGGAATCACGCGATGGCCATGCTCGCCGTTCTTGTACGAGCGGCGCCATGCATCCTCGTCGACCTTGTAACGCATCGGCGCGAGCCGCGCGAGCAGCCCGAACACGCCGTTGACCGGGCACAGGTACTTGCACCACACACGCTTCTCGCGGCCGTACAGCACGCCGATCACGATCGCGCCGACGGTCGAGCCGCCGAGCACGAACAGCACCGCGAGCGGGTACTGATACACGCTCACCATCTGCCCATAGATCGTCGTGAGCCCGAACGCGACGAACGGCCAGCCACCCCACCGCATCCAGCGCGGAATCGGGCCGCCGCGGCCGAACTTGCTCGCGAATTCGGTGAGCGCGCCTTCCGGGCACAGCACGCCGCACCAGACACGGCCGAGCATCACCATCGACAGCAGCACGAACGGCCACCAGATGCCCCAGAACGTGAATTGCGCGATCAGCGTGAGGTTGTTCCACAGGTGCGCGGAGTCGTCCGGCAGCGGCAACACCGCCGGCACGATGATCAGGAACGCATAGATCGCAACGACGGCCCACTGGATGCCGCGGATCAGCGCGCCGTGGCGCTGCATCCACTGGCCGGCCTGCGCGAGCCAGCCCTGCTTGGCTGCGGCGACAACGCTCATGCCGCGCGACCTGCAGCGACGGCCGGACGACGGCTCGCGCGCTTCATCAGCAGCCAGACCACCGCCCAGTACACCGCATAAGCGACCAGGTTGGTCAGTGCCGGGTGTGCGCGATAGCCTGTCAGCGTTGCGACGAGCGAGCCGAAGGTGCCCGAATCATCGAGGATCGCGGACGTGTCCCACACCTGCGAAATGCCGAGCGGCAGGATTTCCTTGTCGATCAGCTTGTCGACGCCGGTCTGGAACAGGCCTGCGCCGAGGAACAGCAGCATCACTTCGGTGACGCGGAAAAAATGCCGCCACGAGAAGTACTTGCCGCCGAGTTGCAGCAGATAAAACGTGAGGAATGCAAGACCAAGGCCGATCACGACCGCGAGCATCTGGCTGCCATCGACATGGCCCGACTGGCCGAAACCGAGGCCGTACAGGAAGATCACAGTCTCGCTGCCTTCACGCGCGATCGCGAGCGCGACCAGCACCGCGACGCCCCACCAGTTCGAATCACGCGTGCTCTGCTGCAGCGATTGTTCCATGTCGCGCTTCAGCGTGCGGCCGTGCCGGCGCATCCACAGCACCATCTGCACGATCAGCACGCATGCGATCAGCACCATGGCAGTCTGGAAGTAGTCCTGCGCGTCGCCGGACAGCACTTCGGTGAAACCGACCAGCGCGGCGCCGAGGCCGACGGCCATCAGCAGGCCGACACCGACGCCGGCCCAGAGAAAAGGCAGGCCGCGGCGCGCGTCGTCGTCGCCGTTTTTCAGCCATGCATAGAGAATGCCGACGACGAGCAGCGCTTCGACGCTCTCCCGCCAGACGATGAACAAGATCTGACCCATCGATACCTCCTGACGCGCAGTACACCGGGCAGGTGGCCTGCGCGCAGATAAAACGCGTTACTTCGCGACGATCACGCCCTGCGCCTGCTGGTGGAAATCGTCGAAAAACTTGTATTCACCCGGTGACAACGGTGCGACGACCACGAACGAATCGGCGCCCGGTGCGAGCACCTTTTCCTTGCGCAGTTGCACGCTCTCGAATTCGGCGGCGCCCTTGCCGGTGTTCTTGATCTCGATCTTGAAACGCTGGCCGGCCGGCACTTCGATGCGGGCGGGATTCAGCTTGCCGTCCGTCATCTCGAGCTTGAACGTCGGCAGATCGGCAGCATGCGCTGCGCCGGCAAGCCACAACGCAGCGGCTGCGGCAACGATTTTCTGGGGAATTTTCATTCTGGGTTCTCTACGCCGACGGCGCGCCGAAGCGCGCCGTCCGTGATGCCACCGATCAGTAACCGCCCTTCTTGCCGATACCGGCGAACGGGAAGTCGTACTCGAGGGTAACGGGCTTGAACCACGCGCCCACACCCGTTTCCTTGTCGATGTGACGGCCGAACGCCATGTGGCCCGTCTGCATCGGCGGCTTGACGACCATCGTCAGGTGGTACTTGCCCGGGCCGTTCAGCTTCACGTTGTCGCCGTAGTGCGGACCATCGCTCGCAACCATGCCCATCAAGTCGCCTTCAGCCTTCCACTTCGTGTCGCCCTGCTTCGTCAGCTTGTACGTGACCTGCAGGTACGGCATCCAGTCGCCTTCCGCGAAACCCGTCGGGTTGTTCTTGACCGCATGGATGTCGGCCTCGAGGTGGATGTCGGAATCCGACGCCTTGCGCATCATCCCTTCCGGGTCCATCGTGATCGGCTGCAGGTACACCGCGCCGATTTCCATGCCGCCCTGGATCTGCTGCTTGCCGATCGGATATTCGGCAGCCGAGGCCGACATTGCGGCAAGCGCCGCCGCTACCGCAACCGTCGTGCGGATGAACGAAGAACCCAACATGGACACTCCTTGTTATTTGATCTGGAACCATGCGGACCGACCGCCAAGCCTGCCCGCCGAAAACACTAACGCGATGAAGAACGTTAATGCGAACAATTCTCAATAATTGCGGAGTTTAGCACCGAACCTGTTTCCGAACAAACGGGGAGCCGTGTAAACCCCTGATCCGACAAGGCTTACAGGCTCGTTACCGCACGGTTTCGGTGACGCTTGGAAAGATTTACCGGCCGCCGTTGACGTGATCGCCGACGTTCGCGCCGAACACGCGCTCGCGCAGCAGCGCAAGCTGGTCGCGGGTCGCGGCGGCCTTCTCGAACTCGAGGTTCTTCGCGTAGTCGGCCATCTGCTTCTCGAGGCGCTTGATTTCCTTGGCGAGCTGCTTTTCCGACATGTCCTCGAATTTCGCGCGCTGCTGCGCTTCCTTCAGCTCGGCGCGTGCCTCATCCGCGTTGTAGACGCCGTCGATGATGTCCTTGATGCGCTTCACGACACCGCGCGGCGTGATGCCCATCTTTTCGTTGTGCGCGATCTGCTTCGCCCGGCGGCGCTCGGTCTCGCCGATCGCGCGCTTCATCGACTCGGTCATGTTGTCCGCGTACAGGATCGCCTTGCCGTTCACGTTCCGCGCGGCACGGCCGATCGTCTGGATCAGCGAGCGCTCGGCGCGCAGGAAGCCTTCCTTGTCCGCGTCGAGGATCGCGACGAGCGACACCTCGGGAATGTCGAGCCCTTCCCGCAGCAGGTTGATCCCGACCAGCACGTCGAACGTGCCGAGCCGCAGGTCGCGGATGATCTCGACGCGCTCGACCGTATCGATGTCGCTGTGCAGGTAACGCACCTTGACCCCGTGGTCGGCGAGAAACTCGGTGAGCTGCTCGGCCATGCGCTTCGTCAGCACGGTGATCAGCACGCGCTCCTCGGCCTTCACGCGCGCGTTGATCTCGGCCAGCACGTCGTCGACCTGCGAGCTCGCCGGCCGCACTTCGATTTCCGGATCGACGAGGCCCGTCGGCCGCACGACCTGCTCGGCGATCTGCCCTGTCACGCGCTTCTCGTAGTCGGCCGGCGTGGCCGACACGAACACGACCTGGCGCATCTTGCGTTCGAACTCGGGGAACTTGAGCGGCCGGTTGTCGAGCGCCGACGGCAGCCGGAAGCCATAGTTGACGAGGTTTTCCTTGCGCGCGCGGTCGCCGTTGTACATGCCGTTCAGCTGGCCGATCAGCACGTGCGATTCGTCAAGCAGCATCAGCGCATCGGGCGGCAGGTAGTCGACGAGAGTCGGCGGCGGATCGCCGGGCTCAGCGCCCGAGAAATGCCGCGAGTAATTCTCGATGCCCTTGCAGAAGCCGAGTTCCTGCAGCATCTCGAGATCGAAGCGCGTGCGCTGCTCCAGGCGCTGCGCCTCGACGAGCTTGCCGTCGCTGTGAAAGTACTCGAGGCGCTCGCGCAATTCGTCCTTGATCGTCTCGACCGCGCGCATCACGGTGTCGCGCGGCGTCACGTAGTGCGACGACGGATACACGGTGAAGCGCGGAATCTTCTGCCGCACGCGCCCCGTCAGCGGGTCGAACAGGTGCAGCGTCTCGACCTCGTCGTCGAACAGCTCGACGCGCACGGCCAACTCCGCGTGTTCGGCCGGGAAGATGTCGATCGTGTCGCCGCGCACACGGAACGTGCCGCGCTGGAAATCCTGGTCGTTGCGCGTGTACTGCATCGCAATCAGCCGCGCGATCACGTCGCGCTGGCCGAGCTTGTCGCCGGTGCGCAGCGTCAGGATCATCTGGTGATATTCGGACGGGTTGCCGATACCGTAGATCGCCGACACCGTCGCGACGATCACGACGTCGCGGCGCTCCATCAGGCTCTTCGTCGCCGACAGCCGCATCTGCTCGATGTGCTCGTTGATCGACGAGTCCTTTTCGATGAACAGGTCGCGCTGCGGCACATACGCTTCAGGCTGGTAATAGTCGTAGTACGAGACGAAGTACTCGACCGCGTTGCGCGGGAAGAACTCGCGAAACTCCGAGTAGAGCTGCGCGGCGAGCGTCTTGTTCGGCGCGAACACGATCGCCGGGCGGCCGAGCCGCGCGATCGTATTGGCCATCGTGAAGGTCTTGCCCGAGCCCGTCACGCCGAGCAGCGTCTGGAACGAGAGACCGTCCTCGACCCCTTCGACGAGCGTCTCGATCGCGGTCGGCTGGTCGCCTGCGGGCGGATACGGTTGATACAGCTGGAACGGCGACCCTTCGAAGGTCACGAATTTCGATTCGTCGAGCGCGTCGCCGGTTTCGGCTTTATGTTCGGACATGGAATGCGGCCGGAGCGAGGGCAAAGAAAGCATTCTAGCGCTTCGCGGCCGCGCGAACTGCTGTCGGCTCCTGACGCGCGACGGCCGCCCGGAATCGCGATTCCCGGCCGAATTTCGCCGCTGAAACGCCGCCCCCGCCTGCGTGAATTCGCTACAATGTCAGGCTGCTGCGCTTTCCGGCGTCGTGCCTGCCTGCGCGCGGTCCGCCGCGCCCGCCCCGCCCGTTGAAAGCCTGACCCTCTTTTCACTACTGCCGAATCATCATGTCGCTCTTCTCCGCTGTCCAGCTTGCTCCCCGCGACCCGATCCTGGGCCTGAACGAAGCCTTCAACGCCGATGCACGTCCGACCAAGGTCAACCTCGGCGTCGGTGTGTACACGAACGAAGAAGGCAAGATTCCGCTGCTGCGCGCGGTTCGCGAAGCAGAGAAGGTGCGTGTCGAGGCCGGCCTGCCGCGTGGCTACCTGCCGATCGACGGGATCGCCGCCTATGATGCGGCCGTGCAGAAGCTGCTGCTCGGCAACGACTCGCCGCTGATCGCAGCCGGTCGCGTGGTCACGGCCCAGGCACTGGGCGGCACCGGCGCGCTGAAGATCGGCGCCGATTTCCTGCGCACCGTGAACCCGAACGTGAAGGTCGCGATCAGCGATCCGAGCTGGGAAAACCACCGCGCGCTGTTCGAAGCAGCCGGCTTCGAAGTCGTTGCGTACCCGTATTACGACGCTGCCACCAACGGCGTGAACTTCGAAGGCATGCTGTCGGCACTGAACGGCTACGCGGCAGGCACGGTCGTCGTGCTGCACGCGTGCTGCCACAACCCGACCGGCGTGGACCTGACCGAAGCGCAATGGCAACAGGTCGTCGACGTCGTGAAGGCACGCAACCTCGTGCCGTTCCTCGACATGGCCTACCAGGGCTTCGGCGAGAACATCGAAGCCGATGCTGCCGCCGTGCGCCTGTTTGCCGCGGCCGACCTGAACGCATTCGTGTCGTCGTCGTTCTCGAAGTCGTTCTCGCTGTACGGCGAGCGCGTCGGCGCACTGTCGATCATCACGTCGAGCAAGGAAGAAGCAACGCGCGTGCTGTCGCAACTGAAGCGCGTGATCCGTACGAACTACTCGAACCCGCCGACCCATGGCGGCGCCGTAGTCGCAGCGGTGCTCGCATCGCCGGAACTGCACGCTTCGTGGGTGCAGGAACTCGGTGAAATGCGCGATCGCATCCGCGCGATGCGCAACGGTCTCGTCGAGCGCCTGAAGGCCAGCGGCGTCGATCGCGACTTCAGCTTCATCAACGAGCAGCGCGGGATGTTCTCGTACTCGGGCCTGACCTCGGCGCAAGTCGATCGCCTGCGCGACGAGTTCGGCATCTACGCGGTCGGCACGGGCCGGATCTGCGTCGCCGCGCTGAACACGCGCAACCTGGACGCGGTCGCCAATGCGGTCGCAGCCGTCCTGAAGTAACTCGGCGTGAGCGGGCGGCAGCCGTCATCGGCCCCGCCCTGCCGAAATGAAAACGCGCTCCACGGAGCGCGTTTTTTTATGCCGTTCGCCGGCGGGCGGCTACATCGCCCGCGCCCGCCTCACTGCATGAACCAGCCGTGGCTGACGACGACCGACTGGCCCGTGAGCGCCGCACTCGGGAAGGCCGACAGGAACAGCACCGTCTGCGCGACGTCCTGAACGGTCGTGAACACGCCGTCGACCGTATTGCCGAGCATCACCTTCTTCACCACTTCCTCTTCGCTGATCCCGAGCTCCTTCGCCTGCTCCGGAATCTGCTTGTCGACCAGCGGCGTGCGCACGAAGCCCGGACACACGACGT
>NZ_JAAGPO010000082.1:0-41283 GCF_017104825.1 Burkholderia sp. Ac-20345
AGTTCCTCGATCCCGGTCGTCTTCCATGCACCACTGGCTTCATCAATCTGATTCCCATTACATCTGATGGGAATCAGATTGCCGGTGCCGTGCCCTCATGAACAGACGGTACGTGTCGAGCGCTTACAGCTGAACGGCAACGCGAGCAACCGAAACGGGCACCGCTGCCGCCGCAACTGCCACGCACCGACGTCCATCACGAACCGGACAGCACAACGTGCCAGTGCGGTTGCGAACGCATACGCATCGGCGAGGACGTGAGCGAGAAGTTGGACTACACGCCGGGCGTGTTTACGGTGGAACGGCACATCCGCGGCAAGTGGGTGTGCAAGGCGTGCGAGACGCTGATCCAAGCGCCGGTTCCACCGCATGTGATCGACAAGGGCATGCCCACCGCCGGGTTGCTCGCGCAGGTGCTGGTCGCCAAGTACGGCGACCACTTGCCCCTGTATCGCCAGGAACAGATCTTTGGTCGTGCGGGACTGGCCATCCCGAGATCCACGCTGGGTGCCTGGGTGGGCCGGTGTGGCGTGCAGTTGCAGCCGTTGGTCGACGCACTCGGCCAGGCCATCCTGCAACAGGCGGTGTTGCACGCCGACGAGACGCCGGTGCAAATGCTCAGTCCCGGCAAGGGCAAAACGCACCGGGCATACCTGTGGGCGTATACGTCGACTCAGTTCAGCGAACTGCGCGCGGTGGTCTACGACTTCGCCGAGAGCCGTGCCGGCGCGCACGCTCGCACGTTCCTGAAGGGCTGGCACGGCAAGCTGGTATGCGACGACTACAGCGGGTACAAAGCCTCGTTCCAGCGCGGCATCACCGAGATCGGATGCGCGGCCCATGCCCGACGCAAGTTCTTTGAATTGCACGCCAACCACAGCAGCCAGGTTGCGAGGCAGGCCCTGCCGTTCTTTACCGCACTCTACGATATCGAACGCGAGGCCGCAGCACTGGATGCCGACGAACGGCAGCGGCTTCGACAGCGTCGGGCCAAGCCGGTGTGCGACGCCCTCTATGAATGGCTGATGGCGCAGCGCAAACTCGTTGCGGAGGGCTCGGCGATTGCGAAGGCGCTGGACTACAGCCTGAAACGATGGGACGCACTCACGCGCTATCTCGACGACGGGAATGTGCCGATCGACAACAACTGGGTCGAAAACCAGATCCGTCCGTGGGCAGTCGGCCGGTCCAATTGGTTGTTCGCCGGATCACTGCGTGCGGGTCAGCGCGCGGCCGCCATCATGAGCTTGATCCGCTCGGCACAACTGAACGGACTCGAACCTCTCGCCTATCTGAAGGACGTGCTGACGCGCTTGCCGACCCACAAGGCCAACGACATCGACGCGCTGCTGCCGCATCGCTGGCAGCCACTCTCCACCGCCGCCTAAAATCGCTCGTCAAGATGGGTTGGCTGGTCGCTTACCGACAATCGCCTTTGCAGATAGCCAAAGCGGTGGACATAGGCGAACACCGCGCATTCGACCGCCAACACCCCAAGAAATACAGTCGATTCAAGGGGCCGCCCTGTGCCCTCGATTGCGCCGCTCTTGGAAGTGGGTAGTGCTATCCCTGTCGGAGCAGTATCGCTGTATCGTACGAGCGACCTTTATTGGCGTGGGAGATAGTTGGTATTCTCAACATCGCGTTGCATGATATCGCCCTCGCAGTCAGACTTGCGCGGGATTAATTTACTTGGAGACGTTCATGCATACGCAAGTCGGCATCATCGGCGCAGGGCCCGCGGGCCTGCTGCTTTCCCATCTTCTTCATCTGCGCGGCATCGAGTCGGTCGTGCTTGAGTCGCGCAGCCGCGACCAGATCGAATCCACCATTCGCGCTGGCGTGCTCGAACAGGGCACGATGGACGTGCTGGCCGAATCGGGTGTCGGCGACCGGATGAAAGCGGAAGGCGCGCTGCATCACGGCTTCGAACTGGCCTTCGAAGGCAAGCGCCGCCGCATCGATCTGACCGAACTGACCGGCAAGGCGATTACCGTCTATGCGCAGCATGAGGTGCTGAAGGATCTCGTGGCCGCGCGTGTTGCAGCCGGCGGCGCTTTGTACTTCAACGTGTCCGGGACGACGATTGCCGGCATCGAGACCGATGCGCCGTCGGTCCGCTTCGTGCACGACGGCGTCGAACAGACGCTCGACTGCGACTTCGTGATCGGTTGCGACGGCTCGCAGGGCGTGTCGCGCACGATGATCCCCACCGCATTGCGACAGGACTACGAACGCGTGTTTCCGTTCGGCTGGTTCGGCATTCTCGTTGAAGCACCGCCGTCGTCGGACGAACTGATCTACGCACGCCACGAACGCGGCTTCGCGCTCGTCAGCACCCGTTCGCCGAACGTGCAGCGCATGTACTTCCAGTGCGACCCGAAGGATTCGGTCGAAAACTGGTCGGATGATCGCATCTGGGCGGAACTGCACGCACGCGTCGACTCCGCGGACGGCCAGCAAGTCGTGGAAGGGCGGATCTTCCAGAAGAACATCGTCGGTATGCGCAGTTTCGTGTCGACGACGATGCAGCATGGCCGCCTGTTCCTCGCCGGCGATGCCGCGCATATCGTGCCACCGACCGGCGCGAAGGGCCTGAACCTCGCGGTGTCGGACGTGCGCATCCTGACGGCGGCGCTGCAGGCGTTCTATGACGAAGACGGCACCGACTTGCTCGACGCGTACAGTGAAACCGCACTGCGCCGGATCTGGCGTGCCGAGCACTTCTCGTACTGGATGACGCGCATGATGCATCGTCTCGACGACGCGACGCCGTTCGAGCAGCGTTTGCAGGTCGCGGAGCTCGAGCACGTCACGACGTCGCGCCCGGCGGCGATGGCGATGGCCGAAAACTATGTCGGAGCCGTAGCGGTCTGATGTAACAGTCCAACGCGGGACCAACAGGGTGCGATACAACACGCGTGCGCTTTGGCCGTTTTCTCCTGCGATCGGTATGTCCGCTATGGCCTCTGAAGCTGTGTGGTGTCATTCTCGGACCCAGACGCCACCGGCGTGAAGCTAGGCCGTTTGAGAAAATGGCTGCGAAAGCCCCGGTAACTGAGGCTACCAGACGCTGCCTTCGGGCAGCGCAATTGTCCAATCGTGCGAAATCTACGACGCCCGAACCCTGGACTGCGTCCAAACAGGCGGCCCTGTCACAGGGGATTTCACGAATGGGACGCTTATCTCTGATCATCCTCGACAAGCCTTCGTTGTTCGCGCGCCTCGTGGCTCTGCGTCCTGGCGTTGGCATGGCGGCAGCGCGCGATATCACGCACTGGCCAGTTCCGGTGACTCAGGCCATTGCGCAGCAAAAAATAGTTATATGACACAACTATTATGGTATAAAACTAAAATCAGAACGTATCGGTACCAAGGAGACAACTGAAATGAACCTGAACGGCAAGACTCTGATCGTTACGGGCGTGGGGTCCGGCATCGGGGCTGAGACCGCGCGCTTGGCAAGATTTCATGGGGCACGCGTAATTGGCGTCGACCGCCAGCCCGTCAATATGACGCTCGACGCGTTTCATCAGGCCGATCTTGGCGATCCGGATGCTATCGACGAGCTGGTTGCGCGCCTTCCTGCGGGCATCGATGCATTGGCCAACATCGCTGGAGTGCCCGGCACGATGTCAACCGATGTCGTAGCGCGTGTTAACTACCTGGGGCTGCGCTACCTGAGTGAAGCGTTGCTGTCACGCATCGTGACTGGCGGCAGCGTGATCAACATCTCGTCGATCTTAGGTGCGGAGTGGCCGCAACGGCTCGAACTGCATCGCGAGCTTGCTGAGATCTCCGGCTTCGAAGCCGGGGCGCGTTGGCTCAGCCAACATCCGGTGCCACAGGCCACTTGCTACCAGTATTTCAAGGAGGCGCTGATCGTATGGAGTGCGCGCCGCTCGCAAGACTGGTTTAAGCACAATTCGGTGCGAGTCAATAGTGTCGCCCCAGGCCCTGTCTTCACGCCGATTCTGGGCGACTTCGTAACGATGGTCGGGGCAGAGCGCGTTGAAGCCGATGCCGCGAAGATGAAGCGGCCTGCATACGCCGACGAGGTCGCTGAAGCGATTGTGTTTCTTGCTTCCGATTCCGCGCGCTGGATCAACGGCGTCAATCTTCCAGTCGACGGCGGACTGGCCGCCGCCGCAATTTGAACGAGCAACTTTCAATTAATAGGTGAGACCTACGTCATGAATAGTCCGACAGGTTTTTCGCTTGCTAACCCCGATACATGGCGGGGTGCGATTTTTAACGGCGATTGGCTGGGCGTGCCCGGTCTCCTGGACGTCGTTGAACCGGCTTCCGGTCGGTCGCTGCATCAGGTTGGTAATGCCACGCCCGGACATGTTGTGAAGGCCGTGAATTCTGCTCGCGCGGCACAGCGTGTTTGGGCTGCTACGCCGGCGCGCGAGCGAGCTGCAGTGTTCCATCGTGCTGCGGCAATTCTGCAAGAGCAAGCGAGCGCTGCCGCCTCCCTCATCGCGCGCGAAACGGGCGCTATCCTGGCGAAGGGCGAGCTTGAGGTGCGCGAGGCAATTGTATTGCTGCAGCGCGCCGCAGCGATGCCGCTGGAGGCAAACGGCCGAGTACTGCCGAGCGTGCCGGGCCGGCTCAGTATCGCGCGTCAATTACCGCTTGGTGTGATTGGAGTGATCTCGCCGTTCAACTTCCCGCTCGTTCTGTCGCTTCGTTCGGTCGCGCCAGCGCTTGCGGTTGGCAACGCGGTGGTGGTCAAGCCTGATCCACGCACGCCCTACGCCGGGGGATTCGTGATTGCCGAAGTGTTGGCGGCAGCGGGTCTGCCGAAGGGCTTACTCCATGTCCTGCCGGGCGGCGCGGACGTCGGACAGGCCTTGGTCGAGGCGCCCGGTGTCCCGATGCTTGCCTTCACTGGTTCGACAGGTGCCGGCCGGAAAATCGGAGAATTGGCGGGACGCCATCTGAAAAAGGTATCGCTTGAGTTGGGCGGCAAGAATTCGCTGATCGTGCTCGAGGACGCTGATCTCGATAGGGCAGTGTCGGCGATTGCGTTCGGCGCGTGGTTTCATCAGGGCCAGATTTGCATGGCGACCGGCCGGGTGCTCGCTCATCGCAGCATCGCCGCCGAGTTGACGCGACGTCTTGCTGACAAGGCTCGCAATCTGCCGGTTGGTGACCCGGCAGTCGAACAGGTGGCGCTTGGCCCAATTATCGACCAGCGTCAATTGCAAAACATCGTTGACATCGTTGGCGCCTCGGTTGCAGCTGGAGCAGTGGTCGAGGCGGGCGGAACGCATGAGGGGCTGTTCTACAGGCCGACCGTGTTGTCCAACGTGAAGCCTGGTATGCGTGTATTCGACGAAGAGATCTTTGGACCCGTCGCTAGTGTGATCGCGTTCGACACGGATGACGAGGCCATCGAACTGGCCAACAATACCGAATACGGTCTATCAGCTGGCGTGATCTCGGCTTCGGTCGGCCGTGCCATGGCGCTCGGCGAGCGGCTGCATACGGGACTGCTGCACATCAACGACCAGACCGTCGTCGATGAAGTGATCAATCCATTTGGTGGCACTGGCGCCTCGGGCAATGGCACTAGCGTGGGCGGCCCCGCAGACTGGGAGCAGTACACGCACTGGCAATGGGTGACTGTCAAGGAAGCCGTGCCGCAGTATCCTTTCTGAATCAAGGCGAAGCGTCCGCGCATGGGCGTCGCAATCGATACTTTCCTTATTTTATGAGGTATGAAAATGAGTAGTGCAGAAGAGAATACCGTCGCTTTCAACATCGAAGGTGGTGTGGCTTGGGTCAAGTTCAATCGCCCGGAAAAGCGCAATGCGATGAGCCCTGCGCTCAATCGGCGCATGATGGAGGTGCTCGACGAGTTGGAATACCATCCTGATGTCGGCGTGCTCGTGCTGACTGGCGAAGGTTCAGCGTGGACGGCAGGTATGGACCTTCAGGAGTATTTCCGTGATACGGAATCGCAGGGATTAAAAGGTACTCGCAAGGCGCAACGCGAAAGCTATGGCTGGTGGCGTCGCCTGCGTTGGTATCAGAAACCCACGATCGCGATGATCAACGGCTGGTGCTTCGGTGGCGGCTACGGCCCCCTGTTTGCATGCGATCTCGCATTCTGTGCCGAGGAGGCGAGGTTTGGTCTCTCGGAAATCAACTGGGGTATTTTGCCGGGCGGCGGTGCATCGAAAGTCGCCGCAGAACTGCTGTCTTTCCGTCGAGCAATGTATCACGCGATGCTCGGAGAGAATATCGATGGACGCAAGGCCGAAGAATGGGGGCTCGTCAACGAGGCGGTGCCCGCCGAGCAGTTGCGGACGCGTGTTGTTGAGGTGGCGCAATCGCTGCTGAAGAAGAATCCGGTCGCCCTGAAGGCAACCAAGGATGCAATTCGCCGGGTGCGCGAGATGACCTACGAGAATGCCGAGGATTTCCTAGTGCGCGCCCAGGAGGCGGCCAACAGTTACGATGACCATGGCCGAAAGGAAGGTCTCAA
This sequence comes from Burkholderia sp. Ac-20345, assembly GCF_017104825.1. Taxonomy (NCBI): domain Bacteria; kingdom Pseudomonadati; phylum Pseudomonadota; class Betaproteobacteria; order Burkholderiales; family Burkholderiaceae; genus Burkholderia; species Burkholderia sp. Ac-20345. Next base: position 6,497 of record NZ_JAAGPO010000082.1, read on the forward strand.
GCAGTTTCTTGACGACAAAACCTACAAGCCTGGTCTCGGTTCCTACGACGTCACCCGGCAGCGTGGTTGAGCGCAGGAGCGAGCTGACATGAATACGACCCAATCTGGCGCGCATCCAGGTATGAGCCGCAATGCCGTAGCGCGCCTGTTGAGGCCGGCGTCGATCGCCATCATTGGCGCGTCGCCGACGCCAGGAGCGCTTGGTGCCTCGGTCCTGGCCAACCTCGAGCGTAACGATTACACGGGCCGGATTTACTTGGTCAATCCGAAGCGCGACGACATCGATGGCCGGCCGTGCGTGAAATCGATCGAGGAGTTGCCGGCTGGTGTCGACGTCGCGGTGCTGGCAATTCCGCAGCCGGCGGTGCTCGATGCCATACGCCAGCTTGCGAAGCGCAACGTGGGAGCTGTTGTGATCTTTTCGGCGGGCTTTGCAGAGGCTGGCGCCGAGGGGATTGCACAGCAGCATGAGATCGCGAGAATCGCTGCAGAGGCGGGCATGCTCGTCGAAGGGCCGAATTGCCTTGGGTGCATCAACTATCTTGATCGCGTGCCGCTGACGTTCATCGAGACGCACGTCAGTGCGGCGCAGGCGGAGCGAAACCGCAGCCAGCCGTCGATCGGGATTCTGTCGCAGAGCGGCGCGATGATGGCGGTGCTCAATACCACGCTGGCTAGCCGCAATCTGCCGCTTTCGTATGCAGTGTCAACAGGTAACGAGGCAGCCAGCCACCTCGAAGATTACCTGCAGTTTCTGCTCGAGGATCCCGGCACTCGTATCGTCGCAATAATTGCTGAACAGTTCCGCCAGCCGCGCCGGCTTCTCGATGCCGCCCGGCGTGCGCGCGAGGTTGGCAAACTGCTGGTGTTGCTGCATCCGGGCCGGAGCGCGGCAGCGCGGGCCTCAGCGGCGACGCATACCGGGGCGATGGCCGGTGACTATTCGGTGATGCGCACGAAGGTCGAACGCGCGGGCATCGTGATCGCGCAGACCTTGGAAGAACTGGGCGACATCGTTGAAATCGGCTTGCGCTGTGCACGCCTGCCGGCCAGAGGGACCGCGATCGTGGGCGAATCGGGTGCGTTTAAGGCACTATGCCTTGATATCTGCGAGGAGCTTAGTGTCGAACTGCCTGCCATCAACGATGACAATGCGCCTGCACTGCGCGCCGCCATGCCGTCTTTTGTTGCGGTTGCCAATCCGGTTGACCTGACCGCGCAGGGGCTCGTCGATCCCGAATTGTATTACCGTGCGCTTTCGGCACTGTTCGACGACGCGAGATTCTCGGCCGTCGTAGTTGGTCTGATCCAGACCGATCCCGTTACGTGTGCGATCAAGATGCCGCCCGTGCTGCGGGCGGTGCGCGAACTGCGTCCACAAAAGCCGGTGATCTGTGCGGGGCTCGACGAAGGAGCTGTTGTTCCGGCCGAGTACATCGAAAGCATGCATGAACTAGGCATTCCTTACTTCCCGAGCACGGAGCGCGCCCTGCGGGCCGTCGCGCGGCTCAGCGAACTTGGTACGCGGGATTTTGCCGAAGTCGCGTGCGAACCCGTCGCAGCCGATGTGCCGCGCCAAGGTGGCGTTGTAGCTGAATACCGCGCGAAGAAGATCCTCGCACCACTCGGCATTCCGTTCGCTCGCGGTGAGCTCGCCACGAATTTCGATGCCGCGCTTACGGTCGCGCAACAGATCGGATACCCCGTCGCGCTCAAGGTGCAGGCGGCCGAATTGAGCCACAAGAGCGACATCGGCGGCGTGATACTCGGCGTTGATGGCGATGAGGCGCTGCAATCGGCTTGGGCTCAGCTCGACGACAACGTACGGCGGAATGCGCCGGCGGCGGCACTCGACGGTGTGCTGATTGAAGCGATGGGCACGCGCGGGCTCGAGATGATTGTCGGCGCGCGTAATGATCCACAGTGGGGGCCAGTGATTCTGGTTGGGTTCGGCGGCGTGACTGCCGAGGTGACGCGAGACGTCCGGTTGCTGCCTCACGATCTGACTCGTGAGGCGGTGGTGCGCGAGATCGGTCGCCTGAAAGGCGCGCCGCTGTTGCATGGTTACCGAGGTGCTCCTGCACTGGACGTCGACGCACTGGCAGATGTGGTTGTGCGTCTTGGCGCACTACTGCGGTCAGAGCCGGATATTCGGGAGGTCGATCTGAATCCAGTCGTCGTCTACCCACATGGGCAAGGAGTGCTTGCGCTCGACGCTCTGATGCTCGTTGAGACAAACCAGGTCCTCGTTTGATGTTACCGGTCCGGCGGTAAAGCGTTTTTCGCTGCCGTCCGGACCGGACTAGGCTCATGTCGTGAAGATTTTTGACAGAAGCTGTTTCAGCTGTACCCGCTCGTTGCCTGAGAGCCGATGAATTGCCGCATCGTCGGCCTTTCGAGCCGCCTTTAACGCCACGGTATGGAGTTTCGCGCCTTGCGGTGTCAGTGCAACCAGCTGGATGCGCTTGTCGTCGGTGCTGCGCATCCGCGTCAGCAGGCCGCTCGACTCAAGCCGCTCCAACAACGTTGCGAGGTTAGGCGGAGCAATTGCCAGCGCTTCGGCCAGTGCCTTCTGAGTGATTCTCGGGTTACGCCGCAGAGTCGAAAGAACCGCGAAATCGCCCTGCCGCAGCTTGAATATCTCCATTTGTGCGTCGAAGTGCGTCTGGACAACCAGATAGGCGCGTCGAACGTTGTATCCGAGAAGGGCTAATAATTCCGACTGGTCGACCTGATTGGATAGAGCGTCATTGTTGTTGGGATCATCGGTTGGGGGCTTGGTAGACATGGCAATTGGGCGATACAGTAAGCGAACGCGGTTCATCATAGCATGTGTCATTCCATACCAGTGGTCTGGGTTGACATGAGACGAGCAAGTTGAGGTGCCCGATGGGCACCGAAATTAAATATACGGAAAAGCGCGAGCCTCGCGGGTTATCGCGCAGGTATGCCGAGCTTTTTAATATCCGTGCATGCATTAATGATTAACGTAAATATATTAAGGCACGTCGATGGCGGTGAATGGTAAGTTTTGCAGATGATAATGCGTCGAATCGCCAAAAGATATGGTTGGGTGCCAGTTTGAGATAGAGTCGTCATGACCTTTCCCAGCTGAAGTATCTCATTGTAAAGTTAGTGGCAAGGCCGCGTGAGGTTGGCACAATTTCCGTCCCAGTCTTAGCTTGACATGAGGCGGAATTTTGTGACCAATCAGGCAGTGAGTCTCGCGTCGATACTATCGGAATCCAGCGAGGCTCGACGGACCGTGGCAGGTGGTTGATAGCGAGAGCGCTATGGGGCCGACGCGCGTTGTAAAGCTGTCACCAGCGCTCGATGAGTACCTTGGCCTCGGCGCGGCTGCGGAACCATTGGCGATTCAGCAATTCGTCGCACTGCTTGCCGTTGAAGCTCTCGACGAATCCGTTTTGCCACGGGCTGCCGGGCGCGATGAAGGCCTGGCCGATTGCAGCATCTCTCAGCTAGCGCGTGACCTTGGCGGCGGTAAATTCGGCGCCGTTGTCTGACCGCATGAGCGCCGGCTTGCCATACAGGCGCATCAGTCGCGGCAGCGTTAGGATCACATCCTGCGAACGCAGGCTGGCGCCTACCTCGATCGCCAGGCACTCGCGGGTGTATTCATCGATCACGCAAAGCATCTTCAACGCTCGCCCATCCACCAACTGGTCGTGCACAAAGTCGTAGCTCCAGACCGAATTGGGCTGGGTGGCGCCTGGCAGGCGTATGTCGTTGCCGCACCGACGTCGGCGAGGGCGCCGCCGCGGAATGTTGAACTGCAAGGCTCGCCACATTCGTCGCACACGCGATTCGCCCAGCGCCAGCCAAGCCGACGTCCGTCGGTAGCCGAAGCGCGGCACCTCTTGCGTAGCCGCAATCAGTTGCTCGCCCAGACGCCGATCTTTCTCCGGTTGCTTGAGCGTATAGGTCGCCACTCGGCGACTGAGTCCCAGGTAGCAACATGCCTTGCGTCGTGATTGCCCCCTCCGAGTCAGGACTTCCAGCGCCTCGCGCCGGCCCGTCGGGGGCTCATTTCTTTCGACTGAATTCCTTCAGGCCGTCGATCACCGAGCATCTGCTCGGCGATCAGGCGCTTAAGCCGATCGTTTTCCGACTCCAATTCCTTGAGCCGACGCGCGTAGGCATACACCTATGCCACCGAACTTGCTGCGCCGACGATAGAACGTCTGTTCCGAGATGTTGTGGCGCTTGCATAGATCCTTCACTGGTTCATCCCGGCTCTCGGCCTCGCGCAAGATGCGAATGATCTGCTCGTCGGTAAATCGCTTCTTCATCGAGTTCTCCTTGTCTCTAGGATAAAAGAGAACTCACTTACCGGATGGCTACAAGAAACGTCTCAGGTCACCGTAGCTACACGCAATGTATTCGTTGCGTCGTGTCACTGGGAATACGTATTCTCTCTGCTAAATATAGGGTGGGGTTATACCACTGGCCTGCCTGGCGCGTCCTTTCGGCGTCGGCGTCCGGGACCAGCACCAGCACCACTAGAAGGAGTCGCAGGTCCAATAGCCGCCTCGCGAATCGTAATGCCAGGCCATTCGCCTTTCGCTTGCAGCTCGGCCACCAGTTCAATCACCATGGCCCGGACTACTTGCGTTGCGGCGACGGCGGGAACCGCGTTTGACCAGCACAAACTCGCGGGCCGACGCATTTCCGGCTCGACGACTTTCCGGATAGGTGGGCGGTGTTGTAAATGGCGACGCGACAGCGCCGATGCGGGCAGGATGGTGCAGGCATCGCCCGATTCCGCGATTTCCAACATGGTCGGTAAGGAGTCGATGTCTGCCACGATATTCAGCGCCGCGTCAGCTCGTGCGAAGGTGCGTTCGATGAGCAGACGTAGTCCGCTCGAGAGGCCGGGCGCAACCATCGGAATGTTGCTCAGCAGCTGGATAGGGCAAACTTTGTCATCTTCGTTCAGGCTGGGGATGCGTGCTCCGACAACATAGAGGTCTTCGTCGAACAGCGGGTGAACCGAGACACCGAGACTCTCTGTATCGCGAAACAGAATTGCGAGGTCGAGTCGTGCACTTGCCAGTAGTTCGGTAATGTAACCACTCATGCTCTCAAAAATCTGAAGCTTGATACCAGGGTACTTCTGACGAACACGACGGAAGAGCGGTTGCGCGAGTACTGCAGCTACCGTAGTCGGAAAGCCAATGGCGACCGTCCCGGTCTCGATGCCACCGCCCTGATGGACCTCCGTGCGGATTTGGTCCATCCGCTTGATGACATCACGTGCCAGCCGATAGAGCGCGCGTCCAGCCTCGGTCGGCTGAACGCCCTGTGGGCTGCGCACGAGGAGTGTCGTATCAAGTTCCGCCTCGAGATTTTGCATCTGCTGGCTTAGCGAAGGCTGGGCAACAAAGAGGCGTTCGGCGGCCTTGGAAAGGCTACTCGCGTCAATAATCGCGACGAAGTACTTCAGCTGCCTCACATCCATTTTTTTGCTCCCGTTATCGGTAAGAACTATAGCTATACGATAACGTTTCTGCTCGGCTTGTGCACCGTGGCGGCGAGCCGGGCGGGTGCCATCCTGTTCAAGCGTCCAGTTGCGCAATCGATGCGCTCTACTGTAAGCCATCAATAGACGACGCCCTTCCAAGGAGGGGCAGAAGGTCAGGTGCTAAGTGTCCGAGTGGACACATCCACTAAGACCCTAATGACAGAGAAGCAAGACCTTCGAAGCAGAATGGTGATCGGCCGCAGACTGGGCGGTCGACGAGAATTTGACGAAGACGCGGTTCGAGACATTCTGCTGTTCCGCTGGCTCGTCGGCCTGGCCATTGAGGGCAACGTCTGGGACCACTCAGTGTTCTCGAAGAACCGGGATTGCTTGCTCGAACACGCAGTGATCGAAGCGTTCTTTACGGAAGTCATGCGCTTGGCCGACAAGCAAGGGATGCTGCCCAGAGAGCATTTCTCGGTCGGTGGCACGCTGATCCAGGCGTGGGCCAGTCACAAGAGCTTCAGCCCCAAGGCCTTGAACACGAAATTGCTGACAGGTCCGCAACTGGTCACGAAGCACTTATCGTCGGGCGGGGCGACGCTGGAGCATTTCTCGGCAGCCGTGGATGTGACACTTCGGACCCTCCAACGGCGGCTGGTCGAAGAAGGTGGCAAATTCTCGTTGCTTCACGAACAGGTTCATAAATGGGGATCTCCAAGGGCTGTACTGTCTAAGCCAGTAATCCGTAAGGCTAACTACCCCACGATAGTGCATCACGCCGACTAATACAGTCACAACTGCCACCGTCGGCGGTGGCTTTCGCAACATGGCCGACAGCTTCGCGTTTTCCCGGTCGAGTCGATTCAACTCGGGAAACCTCGATCCACTTGCGGCATCTCGCCCCTCAGGACTCGTCAGGGCGGAAAGCCTTTCAATCAAGCCACATTCAATAAGGAAGGTAATCGTGAAAAAATTGGGGCAGGCACGCAAAAAAGACACACCGATGAAGCTGGCACTTCTGGTTGCTGGTCTTTTGGCTTCGTCGGCAAGCTGCGCGGGATGGATGACACAGTTTGCATCTCAACCACTTAACAAGCTGGTCATTCCTGGTTCCCATGACTCGGGAGCTTACGAAGTATCAGTTCCAGGCGTTACCAGCCCGGATTTTTCGCAAATTCGGTATGTCCCTGACTTTCTCCAGGCGATGTTCGTCAAGGATTGGGGGAAGTCTCAGTCTCTGTCGGTTGGACAGCAGCTAACAGCGGGCTACCGCTACTTAGATCTCCGGTTGTGCGGCAAAGGAAATACGGTGTATACCTGTCACGGGGTATATACGGCCCCGCTTTCTCAAATCGTGGCGGATGTCAAGAGTTACCTTTCAACCGCTGACGCATCAAGTGAAGTCATCGTCATGGACATAAACCACTTGTATGGGATGAGTCCTGAACTCAATGCAAGTGTCGCATCGACGCTGGGTTCCCAGCTAGGTCAATGGATTGCCTCCCCAAGCCAGTTCACGATGTCCACGCCCGTCGGCAAGTTTGCTTCCGCCAATAAGCATCTAATCATCACGTACGCAGATCAGTCCACTCAAGTGTCCAATAGCAACATGCTCTGGCCGACCACGGTGATCAACTCGCCGTGGCCCAACGCCCAGACAGCCTCGAGTCTTGAGGCGGCACTTTCCATAAGTCCCCCCGTTTCGACGTCCCAGTTATACGTCCACCAGACACAACTTACTCCGAGCGCACAAATCATCGAGGGCGGCTTCCTGCCGGGACACCCTTCGACCCTCAGGGCCTTCACTAGCGGCTATGAAGCCACTGTCGCGAACTGGATACAGAGTGTCGGGATTGGCTACGTCGCCAGCGGTGGCGTGATTGTCCAGGACTTTGTGGGTGATGGAATCTTCTCAGGTCGTGATCTCACGCAATATGCGATCATTCGCAACCAGCAGATGTTTGCGCAGACGAGTACCGTCAGTCCATTCTCAACGCAGGCACCGCCGTCTTCATCGCCGAAGCCTACCGTTTTAACAAAATTCGTCAACGTGGTAAAATCGTTACTTAAGCGATTTTTTTAGTTAAAGTAAATGCAGCGACTCGAAAACACGGCCGAGACATTTATTGGGCTGGTAATCCTTTTGATTTCCAGGTCCATGGCAGCGATACACGCGGTAAGGCCGGCGTACAATCGGGTGCCAGCGACGATTCGCAAGTAATTGCAGGCGCTCGCCGTCGAAAAGGCGAGCGCGCAGTTCGTCGGTGGGTAGCTGAAAAGCGAGACGATCCAACAATGAATGAGGCGGCGGGCGATGAGGTACGACGGTAGACGCGGTCGCGAGCGGGCAGCGCTATACGCTCACGGTCCGTTGTTGAAACTGAAGCGGGTGCGAAAACGCACGGTTGGCGTTGCCTGATAGACATGTGACCCGGGTATTCGGCCCGGCATAAGTTCGTGTGTCCGTGTGGACATCGCTTTGATCGGCAAGGCACAACATTCCGTCGACGTTGAATTGCCCGGTCTGTCGAGTGGGTGCGAAGCGGGCGAGGGCTGTGTCGAGATGACGCGTAAGCCTCAAACGCGCGCGCCGCGGACAAAGGATGCTCTTGCCAATACCAGCGAAAGTCGTGCGTGATATTTCACTCGAGAATCACCTCGCGCTCGCGACCATGCAGGAGGGATACTGCTCGCCGGACACGATGATTTCGCTGCTGCGAATTTTGTACATAACCTACTACCTGCTTGAAAAAAAGCTGCGAGAAAGCCGACCTTGCTCCATTCCTGAAGGTTGAGGTGGCGCTCGATGAGAGCATTCGGGCGACGGGCGCGAGTGGCAACTACTGTCGGAGCGGATGCCGGAGGTCAAGCAGGTTTTGCTGCGCTGCGATGAAGCAATGGGCAGTCTGCCAAAGTAGCGCAACATCGACGCATGGAAGCAGATCAACGGGTTTGTTCGGTCCCCGTGTCAATCCCCTTTACCCAGTAGCCGACCGAACAGAGTGTGGGCGTGTACCGTATAAGTCGAAACGCTGACTCTGGCGCTGTGGGGGCGCAAACGAACCGGTCGCTCTAGAAAGAGGAGCACGCAATCCTCAGTTCAAAGACGGGTGACGCAACTAAAGCCCGACACGTCTCCGCACCGGTGCCTAATGCCGAGTCCGCGAAACCACGGTATGCGGACTCGGAACCGTTGATGCAACGACGGGTTCGGTGGCTCCGCGAACCAACGCCTTCCCTACACGTATCACCCGGCGACTATGGTGACGACGACGCTGGCTTGGGAACTCAGGCCCGAGGAATCAACCGCCGTCACCGTGAGGGTATAGGTTCCTGCGATAGCGCGCGGCCAGACCAAGAGAATCCCCTGACCGCTTGCGAAGAACATCATGCCCGCTGGCGCGCCCTTGATGCTGACATTGACGTTACGCCCCTCGGAATCCGAAATGCCAACAATCCCGGCAACTGGGCGGCCTGCAGCGCCATTGATCGTGGAAGCATCGATCACAGGGCCGGATGCCGCGGCGGAAATCCGTAGTTGCAATACCGCCGTGCCGGTCTGTCCGGTTTTCGTATCGGTTGCTGTGACACCGAAGCTATATGTTCCCGCGATCGGTGACGTCCACGAAATCAAGCCTGACGAGCTAATCGCCATACCGGACGGTGCACTGTTAATCGAAAAGCTGAGAGAATTTGCAGCAATTGCGTCGACCTGATAAGCCAACGGCATTCCTGCCCTACCGGCAATAGTCGCGGCCTCGATGATAGGCGCATGCACAGCGGAAATGGTCACATTCGCCATCGCGCTTCCGGAAAGTCCACTCATCGTTGCGGTTGCCGTGGCAGTTACTGCGTATGAGCCAGACACTGGCTGCGGCCACGTGACCTGCCCCGATGAATTGATGGTCATGCCATATGGGGCATTCGAAAGAGACCACGTCACTGCTTCTGGCGCAGTCGCAGCGATGGAAAAGGACAATGTACTCCCGGCGATTCCCTTGACAGAGACTGGTGAAACGACGGGTGCCTGCTCACTGGTCGTTGAGATTGCCGAGAGCAGACTGGTGACGTTAGGTGTACCAAGTCCTGAGGGCTGGTCATATCCTGCATGGGCCGAGCAGGTTGGGCAGGCGCCGTCATTCCCGACGGTGATGTCGTCAAATGCGGAAGCGAACAGCGTGGAGCTTGTCGCGATCCGTCCGTAGAGCGATGTCTGAAGCAAGCCGAGCGGTCCCAAAGCGTTTTGTGCCCGCGCAGCATTCGCTATTGCGGCAATTCCTGCCCATTGTGGCGTGGCCAGACTTGTTCCACCGAAGCTGTACCATTTCGCAGCGGATCTCCCCGGTGTCATGATGGCGACGTATTGCCCCGTGGAGGGATTAGCGTTGAATGACACGTCAGCGACGGAGCGCATGGAAAGTGTTCCGATGTTAGGAGCGCCTAGTTTTTGATAAGCGGGAGCCCAGGTGTACCGGCTGATACCACCTCCAGTATGAGACCAGACCGTTTCAGAACGTGTCATGCCGTTATACGTCAGGCTTGTCCCGCCGACCGCCAGAACGTGCGGTGAAACGGAGGGCCATATGACCTCGGTACCGCGATCACCGGCTGCGGCGACGTAGGTCATCTTTGCATTGGAAAACGCTGAATCGACGGACGCTGTCCATGACCCTTCGGGCGCTCCGAAGCTCATCGAGACGACACCCGGCCCCATCGCATTCGCCAAGGTAGTTGCCGCCGCTAGACTGCTGACAAAGGCATTTGGGGCCTCGATGAGAACAATGCGGGCCAGCGGTGCCGTTGCGTGTGCCCATTGCACATCGAGTGCAATTTCCGAGGCCCAGCCCGCGTGATATGCCGGTGCCGATGAGGTCATCCCACCGCGGCTGGTCGAGTAAACGACGGAGAACTGGCAACTAGGCCCGGCCGCCGTGATCGGCAGATTGGCCGATGCTGGAATTGTCGTCGTTGTACATGGGGGGAGGCCGAATTTCTGACTGAACGTCGCGAGTTCAGCTGCAATGTTCGGATCGTCCCTCGCATCGATGACGTAGATCGTTTGTCCGGCTCCCATCTGCGCGGCTTCACTTGCGCTGAGGCTATTCCACGACGTCGGCAACGCCGGCAGACTATAAGCCGCACGAATCTGGGCCGGGGTATACGTCCTGACCGATTTCGGGTTGGTAGTCGACGGCGATACGAATGCAGCAGACGCAGCGATCGCCTGTGGCGTGAGTTGTGCTCTCGACACTGCTTCCATGGCGGGGTCCGTTGCCTGCGACACCGGGCGCTGGTGGGCAGATGCGGACGGCGAACCGCTGTCGATGTCCGGAGGAGCATTCAATTCGACCGGAGCCGTATAGAACGTAGGCGTTACCGTGGCATTTGCCTCGCTGTCGGACAACGGCGAGAGCGACAGCGTGCTGGATGAACCAATCGAGACAGCGCTGGATGCTGCCGAGGCAGGAGAGGAACTATTGTCTCCGCCCCCGCAAGCAAGGAGCAGCAGTGGGGTGAGTACTACCACCGTTTGCCGGAGGCCGGGAACCAGGGGGGGCGCATGGTCGAATTGCTTTCATTGGTTGTTTCTTCAAGTCGGCGCTGGGCATGGACAACCAGCAAAGGTGTGAAAACGGAGGGGGAATTCGGTAGGTACCCCGCCCACACGCCTATACAGCTATGAAGTTCGGAATATCAGTTCTGCGGCGGACCACGCCAAAGCAGTTTGCTTTCCGGCATATGGGCTATTGGCGTAGAAGCTGGCGATCCATTTCGCCAGGAAGAAATCAGCAATAAAGATCGACGTATCGCCCGATAGACTGTTGCTCCGTTAAACCTTGTGGTGTATATCCGAGCACCGAGTTCTTGGTAATCATGGAGACCGTCAAGGGCTGATCAAGCCGAGATTTCTCGTTGTGCCGTGGTGCCGGTAACCCGATCGGGGAAGGCTGTACCGGATCTGGCTGATTTGTACGGTACTGCTCGCAGGTCGCGATACTCTCCCACTGCCCGTCGGCAGTGCGCGCTTGAATTTCGACAGTGTTCATGACGTGTGAATTGAACGTAACGTAACGGCGCGGCGCTCAAAATTGCCGGCCGATGCAAACTAGCCGCTCGAGTGCGAATTCTCGCGCCTCGAAAATCGTCGGCTGCAACGTCATGGCAACTTGCCGCTCAGCGATAGAGCGATAAGAATTTTGGGCATCTCGTACCTACCGATCACGCACATGCGCCGTCCTGTCACCTCGCTGAATGGACTAACCGGGATCCCAGCTCTGGTTGTGCGGCGAGGGTCTCAACGCCCGATTTGCTGGAGCCTGCATCCGACCGAATTCGCATGCGGGCAGTGCCAGGACGCAGAAGGATGTGAGGCCATGGAATATCGATGGTGTTAGACATGCCCGCGATTAGAGCGCGCAGAAGCTCGGGCGGAGCGAGACGGCTTGGTGCGACTATAGGCTGCCGCTCAGCATCGCAACGGGCAGTGTCTGACATCGGACTATCGACATCAGGGCGCACAGTGCCGGTTTCGGCGTACTTTAGCCGCTTGCTGGTGGGGCTGGCGTTGGCATGTATTTGGGGTTGACCTCGGTATGACGCATACCGTGCCAGAAGCACATAGAGTTCCGGAGCCCACGATGGAAAAGTCTCGGGTGACTCAAGCATATTGTGGGAGTCGGTGCCGAATGCGACCAATTCGGCCTGTCTTCTCGCTGAAGCTTAGCGTTCGTACATGGTGTGCTGCGTACCTTTCAAGAGCACCTTGTCGTTGCCTGCGATCGAGGGTGCAAAAGATCGGTGTCGTGAGCCTTGTGGATTTCAATGATCTACGTCTAGCCGTGCCACCGATGCAAAGCGCACACGACGAAAGCTGTGCCTGGTATCTGGTGGGGCATCGGTAAGGGGCGCGGCCGGATGATAGCGGAATTGGAAATGCGGGCCGAGAACTCTGGTGATGGGTTGCGTGTTTCCCGGTGCGCCGGTTATCCGGAAAGCGCGGGCGGCAGAGTTCCAGTATTGCCCGTATGCAAGGGCCTTTCACGGGAATGGTCGGCGGCGCTGCGTGCTACGACTTGTTTATCGCGCATTCGCGTCAAATTCGAAGATAGCTATGAAAAACACTTTGCTGAAGACCGTATCTGCAATCTGCCTCCTGGCCGGCGCCGATGCCGCGCTTGCCGGAAGCACGACTTCTAGTCTGGGCGTCACGGCCAGCGTAGCGGCAAACTGCACGATCAACACGACCGCGGTTTCCTTTTCCACATACGATCCAGTTTCCGCGAACGCCTCCACGGCGCTTACAGCGACCGGTGCTGTCCAGATCGCGTGCACCAAAGGAGCCGCCCCTACAGTCACGCTGGGTCTCGGCAGCAATGCGTCGGGGTCGACGCGCCGCCTGATAGGTGCGAGCAGTTCCGACTTGTTGACCTACGAGTTGTACCAACCGTCAGGGACGGCGCCGGGCGCTGCGTGCGCGTACACGACCGTTTGGGGTGCGACGGGTAGCAGCATCTTCACGCCGACGACCGCGACCAGCAAGGCAGCGCGCACATACAACGTATGCGGCCAGATTTCGGGTGGACAGGATGTGACGGTGGATACTTACTCGGACACGGTCGTTGCGACCGTCAACTTCTAACCTGCCGGTGCGCGACGGCAGGCAGCAAACGCCGCCTCTGGCGTTCTGTAATACATCGGTGGAGAACGCGGCCGGATGATGATGGTACAAGCGTTGCGGGCTGCTCTGGTGATCAGCCTCGCACTGACTGGTTTGCTGCTCTTTCAGGCAGCCCGGGCGGCGGGGTTTCAGGTATCACCGGTGCGAGTGGATCTCTCTCCTGAACAGTCCAGCTCGGCACTTACGGTGCGCAATGACGGCGATGAGCCAGTAATCGTGCAAGCTCAAACGATGAGATGGTCCCAGGTTGGCGGTCGTGATCACTATGAGACGACTACAGACATCCTCGCGACGCCGCCGATCTTTACGATCAAGCCGGGCAGCACTCAGATTCTGCGGGTCGGCGTACTCCGTCCACCCAATTCGGAGACGGAGCTGAGTTACCGCCTCTACTTGCAGGAGGTACCTGCGCGGCCTCGGCCAGGCTTTCAGGGCCTGCAGGTCGCGCTGCGCCTCGGAATCCCCGTCTTTGCTCGGAACCGAACCCGATCCTCCCCAGACCTGAGTTGGAAGATAGAGCAACTGGACGGAGAGCGGGTCAGGGTTCAACTCACGAACGAAGGCGTTGCTCACGTCCAGGTCACCGACTTCAGCCTGGTCCTGCCAGATGGGAAAGGGCCTGTCGCGGCCCAGCAGGTGTCGGCCTATGTACTGCCCATGCAGCAACGGGAATGGGTGCTGGCAACCACGCAGGCCATCAATACCGCCAGGATACGCATCAGGGCTTACACAGATGTGGGAAAAATCGACGCTGACGTCAACGTGGAGAAGAAGTAGCGTCGTATGGTTTTTGGTTGTGCCCGGTCTGCTGCCCGTCGCGTCGGTTCATGCTGCGGATTTTACGGACGGTCCTGCCATCGGGCAGTCAATGGTTGTGGCCGACAACTATCAGCCCGCTCTGCTTGTGGTCGACATCAATCAGCAGGGCCATACCGACACGCTCCTGGCGTTTCGCAGTTCCACGGGCGAGCCATGGCTGGCGCAAGACGATTTACAACGGTTGCGGCTGCGTGTACCTGAGCGTGTGCCGGTGATTCTGCAAGGCAAGCACTACTATCCCGTGTCGGCCCTGCCAGGTGCCACCTATAGACTCGATGAAGCGAGCCAGAGCTTGTCTCTGGTGGTGAATCCGGACGCGTTCGTGACCACGCAGACCAGCCTCGCCCCACGCACGATACCGGCACCCACGCCGACTGTGCCTGGTCTGTTCGCGAACTACGACGTGTTCGCAGATCGCAGCGCGGGCACCACGACCGAGGCGGGTTCTTTTGAATTCGGGGCGTTCAGCCGACTGGGAGTCGGGACCAGTAGTTTCCTTCTCCAGCGCGGCGCAGCGACGTCCCGCTCGCTGCGACTCGAGAGCACCTTCACCGCGGACCGGCCCGCCGATCTGGTGAGTCTGCGTATCGGGGACGCCGTGACACGCAATGCGGCACTGTGGGGGCGGGCGGTGCGGTTCGGGGGGCTACAGTATGCGACCAATTTCGCCACCCAGCCAGGCTTCGTCACGATGCCGCTGCAAAGTTTCGCGGGGCAGGCCGCGTTGCCATCCACCGTAGACGTATATGTGAACAGTGTTCTGGCCACCAGCAAAAATGTGCCGCCCGGTCCGCTTTCGATCAACGAACTGCCGGTGGTCACGGGGCAAGGTGACGTGCAACTCGTGGTGAAGGACGCGCTTGGGCGTGAACAGGTGATCAGCCAACGGTTCTATGCGAGCGGCAGTCTGCTGCGTCCCGGTCTGAAGGATTTTTCCGCCGAGTTGGGTGCGATCCGGCGCAACTATGGACTGTCGAGCCTGGATTACGGCCCCGTCATTGCGTCGGCTACGTACCGGCAAGGGTTGAACGACGCCTTCACTGGCGAGGCTCATATTGAGCTCGAAGGTAGCAGCCAAGCCACGATGGGGCTAGGCTGCGTGGCGTTGGTTCCGTGGCTCGGGGTGTTCACTGTTGCAGGAGCCGTGAGCCGCAGGGGCGGTGACAGCGGTCAGCTTTGGGCGCTGGGATTTGAGCGACGAGGAGCAATATTCAGTGCTGCTTTTCAGACGCTGCACGCAAGCGAGCGCTTCCAACAACTTGGCTACGATGCGAATGCTCTGGCTCCGCGCCGTCAGTCTACAGCGAGCTTCGGTGTGTCGTCAGGGCGATATGGCTCGATCAACCTCGCTTGGCTTTCCCGGGCCGTCTCTGGCCAAACCGGTGTATCGCTAGTCAATCTAAGCTACACGCTGCAGATCCATCGCGTTGGCATGTTGTCGGTGACAACATTTAGGACACTGAACGGTCAACCGGAACGGACGCTCAGCGTCGGCATCACGCTGCCACTCGGTGGTGTTGCTTCAAGCGCGAGCGTGACGCAAATTTCATCGCGCGGCGCAGCGGACCAGTCGATCGTGCAGTTTCAGCGCAATCTACCTGCCGGATCCGGCTACGGATACCGCGTACAGGCCGCCCATAACGCGCCGCAGCAGGCCAGTCTGTATCTGCAGAACGATATCGGCACCTATACGCTCGAAGCGGCGCAGTACGCAGGTCGGTCGGCCGCGCGAGCGGGCATGTCGGGCGGTGTGGTCGTGCTGGGTGGATCAACGTTCCTGAGCCGCCGGATCGACAACAGTGTCGGCCTGGTACAACTGCCCGGTCTGTCCGGCGTGCGGATTTATGCCGACAACCAGTTGGTGGCGTATACCGACAAGGACGGCAATGCGCTGCTGCCGGCGCTGCGTGCCTATGACGATAATCCGGTGCGGATCGAGCAGCAGGATCTGCCTTGGGATACGGAAATTGGCAGTCTGACGACCGATGTCGTGCCCTACTTCCGCAGTGGTGTGCTGATCCATCCACCAGTGCGGCGAACCAATAGTGCGATGTTGCGCCTCGTGACTGCCGACGGGAGACCGCTGCCGGCTGGCACTGAGGTCGGCGTAAACGAACAGACTGAACAGTTTCCCGTCGCCATGGATGGCGCTGTCTTCGTTAATGGACTGAATGCGACCAATCGCTTGAATGTCCGTTGGGATGGCCGGCGCTGCGAGGCGATGTTTGCGTTCAACCGCACTGCCGAACCGATACAGAACCTGGGTGAAATCGTATGCAAGGAGGCACGTCCATGATGTCGCGATCGGGTATGCAGCAGTGCTTGGAGGTCGTGCTCCTTGGATTTGCGTTCCTAAGTTTGTCGACATTATCCGAC
The DNA here is from genome assembly GCF_017104825.1 of Burkholderia sp. Ac-20345. Classification (NCBI taxonomy): domain Bacteria; kingdom Pseudomonadati; phylum Pseudomonadota; class Betaproteobacteria; order Burkholderiales; family Burkholderiaceae; genus Burkholderia; species Burkholderia sp. Ac-20345. Next base: position 22,855 of record NZ_JAAGPO010000082.1, read on the forward strand.
GCAGCTACGTGCACCATCATCAGTTCGCCTAATGTCGCTTTTGGCAGTTACGATCCGATGGGAGGGGCACCGGTCGATGGGGCGTCGTCGATTCGGGTTTCCTGCGATAAAAACGCAACAGTGACGCTTTCGATCGCAAGCGGTCAGGGTTCGTTTACGAACCGTCTGATGTCGAGCCCGGGCGATAGCCTGCAATACAACCTATATACGGACGCTTCTCGGCAGACGGTGTGGGGAGACGGCACGAGCGGAACCGCGACGGTCGCTCTTAGCATACGGGGCAACCCGCGAACCGCAACGTTCACGGTCTATGGCCGTATCATCGGCGGACAGGACGTGGGTGTCGGCACCTACAACGCATCGCTTGTCATGACGCTGGATTTCTGAGCGATCGTTGAGAGCCGATCGCCGACTCTGTCTCCGGCCATGGACCGCATACGATCGAAAGTCGAAAGTTTAGTCATTGTGTTGATCGAGAGCATAGCAGTCACGAGCGGCAATGCTTCTAATTCTGAAATGTTGGTAATGCATCGATATGGCGTGCAATAATGCCTTCGCTTGCAGGTTTTAGCACGTCATTCGTCTGAACGAATGCGTGTCGTCGTACAACTTCAATCCTTGTTTTATTGTGTAGACGAATGAATCTGGCGGCCCATGCAGGAAATCGCACGCGGCATCGTCCGTCGGCGTCACCCGGAGTCGGGTGCGTTGCTGCATTGGATATTTTCGCGACGAGTTTCGATCGTTGGAGTCCCCCATCCTCGTGGGATGGAACGGGCTCCCCGACCACGTGCAGGCTGCTATGTTTCACGTTGTTGCTCAATCACCATCTGCTCCCCTGGAGGGGCTACGCATTCTGATCGTCGACGATGATCCCGGCGATCGTTCGCTGCTAGCGGACTATCTTGGCTCCAAAGGCTGCCGTGTTTTCGTTGCTTATGACGGACACGATGGCTTCCGAAAGGCGCTGGCGATTCTTCCGGATCTGATCCTGATGGACGTCAGCATGCCCGTCTGCGACGGGCTGACCGCATCCCACCTTCTGAAGTCGGTGTCCGACACACGCGCGATTCCGATGATTTTTCTCACCGCGGCTGGCCAGCCAGCCGAGCGTGTGCGCGGTCTTCAGTCGGGCGCGATCGACTACGTAGTCAAGCCGTTCGATCTGAAGGAACTCTACCTGCGCCTGAGTATCCATGCGCGTACACGCTTGCGTCGGTACGAAAGGGAACTCAAGGCGTCCGGAAGCGGCGCACTCGATATGCGTCTGTTCCGCGATGCGCGCTACCGGCTGCTGTCGCGGCTCAATGAAACCCAGTCGCTTGCGTCAGTCGCGAAAGCGCTCAGCACGAACACGTTGCGCTTGAATCTGGCGTTCAAGCGCTGTGCAGGTGTGACCGCGTTCGAGTTCATGCTCGAGGCGCGTATGCAATATGCGGCGAGCTTGCTGGCCTGGACAACGATCGATATTCAGGAGGTCGCGACGGCGGTGGGTTATACGACCCGGCAGAATTTCTCTACTGCTTATCGCAAACGGTTCGGCATGTCGCCGAACGAATTCCGGCTGCGGAATTTCGGAGTATGACAATGTGGAAATCTTGGCGGATCGTTCGGTTTTCGTTTTCTGGAGCATCGTGCTCCCTCTCTGCGCACTTCATCTATTGAATCTGGCCGCCATGAGTCGCATCCTCGTCGTCGATGATCACCCCAGCGATCGCAGTCTGCTTGCGGATTTCCTCGGACAACACGGCTTTCGGGTGTATATGGCGAGCGATGGACTGGACGGCATTAACAAGGCGCGTGCATGTCGGCCCCACCTCATATTGATGGATGTTGCGATGCCTGGCTGCGACGGGCTTACTGCGTGTCGGCGCCTGAAGGAGGATCCAGCGACGCGTGACATCCCAGTCATGTTTCTGTCTGCGGCCTGCCAGCCCGGAGAACGTGTCGCGGGATTCGAGGCCGGCGCGATCGATTACATCACGAAGCCGTTCCATTTCGACGAAGTGCGGATGCGCGTTGCGATCCATCTTCCGCTTGAATTCGACGAGAACATTCCTGTTGCGGCAATCGACTTAGTCGAACCAGTTAACGATGCGACGAGTTTCGATGTTGCGTTGTTTCGTCAGGTTCGGGCAATTGTAGTGGCAGACTTCACGGACGTGCCCAACGCCGAAATGCTGGCTCGCGCGACAGGCACGTCCCCGAGGCGATTGTCGCTTGCATTGAGGCGTTGTACCGGGCTCACGATTTTCGACTACATTCGCGAGGAGCGATTGACTGAGTCGAAGCGGTTGCTGCTGGAAAGTGATAACGACATTTCGACGATTGGAATGCGGGTTGGGTATTCAAGCGGCGCGAATTTTTCGACTGCATTCAAGGTTCGTTTTGGTTTATCACCGACCGACATGCGGCAGTCGCAAAAACATCGGAAAACGTGGGGAGGCGCATGAACCGGTCGTTCTCGCGCATGTTTAGCGGATTCATACTCGCGATGCTGGTTATGCTGGGCGCGCGCGTGGCATTGGCGGCTGATTTGCCATGGCCGCAAGCGGTCGACATTGCAGCAGTGAGCAGCGAACAATCATTGGCCACGGACGTCATGCAGTTCGACGATGCGTCTCACGAACTCGATGCCAGTACCGTGCAGCGCCTTCCGGACTGGCATCCCGCGACGGCACGGTCGCTATCACGTGGCTTCACACGTTCTGCCGTATGGATTGCCGGCACGCTAGTCAATCGTGGTCAGGGCTCGGTAACGAGATGGCTGTCGGTCGATCCCCTGCGGCTCGAAGATGTATCGTTCTATGTCGTGACCGATGCGGGCACTATGCCGGAGAAGCGCTACCAGTCGGGGGTAGGGTCTTCGCTTTCCGCCCGACCGATCGAGACCGTACGAACGGTATTTCCGGTCACACTGTTGCCCGGTCAAAAAATTAGATATCTGATCCGCGCGCAGAGTCGATCGTCCCTTACGTTATCGATCCGGCTATGGCTCCCAAGCGCATTTCGCGAAGCCGAGATGCGTGCCGTGACGGGGCACATGTTGCTGACCGGCACGATGCTGGCGATGGCCGTCTTCTCGGCAGTGCTTGGGGTGACCTGGCGGGACCGCGTGTTCGTGCTGCTGACGGCGACAGTGATCGGAGAAGTGGTCTACGAACTCGCATTCGAAGGGTATCTGTACGTTCTATGGTTGCGTCACGGCGGGGACTGGGTGCTGCGGTTGCCGGGCGTGGCCGGTGATATGAGCGTCGTATTGTTTTCGTCGCTCCTCATGTCGTTCATGGGGTTTGGCAGATTTCGCGCGTGGCGTTGGATCTATCTGACCATGGTCACCGTTCTTTCAGGTGCCGCTGTTTGGACCGCATTCGGCGACTACCGCACGGCGGCTTCAGTCTCGATACAGCTAACTTTTGCTTGCAACCTGGTGTGGATCGCCTCTATCGCTGACGGATGGCGGCGCGGAATACCGAACGCACGCCTGATTCTCGTTGCCTTCCTGCCGGACTTTACAACGCTCCTCGCCCGGCTCGCCGTGATTGCCGGCATCATTCCGCCGGAGTGGAACGCCGGTACTGCTCAGATTTGGGATAGCGTCGGCGTGCTAGTGCTGCTTTCGCTCGTCATTGGCGGCAGGGCACGGCAACTTCTCATCCAGCAACGGCAGGCACAGCGGGCGCTGCTGGCTGAGCGCGAAGCGACACGGATAGGGCTTGAGCACGCGGTCGCAACGCGTACCCACGAGTTGCGCGAAGCGCTTGTTCGGGCTGACGATGCAGTCCGCGCGAAGACTGATTTTCTCGCACGAATCAGTCACGATCTGCGCACACCGCTCACGTCGATTATCGGCTTCGCGGATCTCATTCAGGCGGCTGGCCGCACGGATGCCGAGCGGGGCCGCATTATCCGTCGAAGTGCTGATCACATGCTCGGCATGGTCAATGACTTAATTGACTACGCAAGCGGACGTGATGCCGACGCGCTGTCGCCTTCGACTGTCTATACCTATGCCTTGCTGGACACAGTCTCGCAGCATGGCAGCGCTCTGGCGGCCCGCCGCGGCAATACCTTCTCCGTCGATGTCGTTGGAGATTTGCCACCCGTAATTGAACTGGACGACCGGCGTATGCAGCAGGTGCTCGGCAATTTGCTCGACAATGCCGCCAAGTTCACAGATCACGGAGCGATTCGCCTGGCGGTCTCCGCGCGCATTATCGATACGGCCGGGCGTCGCTGGAGCCTGCGTTTTGTCGTTGCTGACAGCGGTTGCGGAATTGCGATGGGTGATCAGGAACGCGTATTCGATCCGTTCGTACGTGCACTGAAGAATGATTACCGTCCCGGTATCGGTCTCGGACTCTCGATCGTCAAACTATGGACCGGCCGAATGGGAGCGACGGTGCAACTTGAAAGTACACCCGGCGCGGGAACGACCTTCGTCATCGAACTGGTCGTAAGCGAGATGGATGAGTCTGCGATAGGCAAGTTGCGGATGCATGAGGCTGCCGACGCGCTTCCTCGTATCGACGGGCGTGGACATCGCGTGCTCATTGCGGAAGACACTGCCGAGATCCGGGCGCTACTGCGCGACGATTTGTCGAGTCTCGGTTTCGACGTCGAAGTGTATGGCAACGGTACTTCGGCCATACGTCGACTGACGGCGCAGGACGGGACGTCACTCGCGCTTGTCGTGACGGATCTTTCGATGCCGGGTGCGTCCGGCCAGGAGGTATTGCTCGCTGCTCGAGATCGCCACCCACGCATTCCGGTGGTTCTGATGTCGGCGGTACCGTTTCGTCAGTCTGCGGCGAAAGAGCAATTCGACGCTCATCTGCATAAACCGGTTAGTCTTGCTGACCTGCGAAACACGATTGCGACGCTGCTGAATCTGCCCCGTGAGCACCACCGTGTGCTTTCAGCCGCCATCGACATCGCGATGCTTAAGCGGCCCGCGCAGGACCTGATGGACGAAGGCCGCATGCTGGTCGAACTCGGCGCAGTCTCCGACTTGCTGGACTGGGCAGGGAAAGTCGTGTCGCTGGATCCTGCATGTATGCCGTTCGCTGAGCAAATCAGGCGGGCGGCAGCGCGCGGAGAACTCGATGAACTTCAATCGATGTTCACAGACACCACCCACATCTCCAGTGGTCAAGACTTCCGATGAACCGCACCACCGCATTGATCGCGGAGAGTTATTTCTAACGGATTACTAACATTAACGAGTTGCCGAACCCGGAAGTTTCACAACTGGCGTTAAGATGGTTTTTTAATCTCGTCGGAGACTTGGATGTCCACTTATCGGGAACTCAAGAAGCAGGCGCAGGTGTTGGCGGCGCGTATCGAGCAAGCGCGACAGGAGGAAGTGCAAAGCGTGATAGTGCGAATTCGCGAGCTCGCTTCTGATTATGATCTGATGGCCGAGGATATTTTTGGCCCGCGGCAAACGAAAATTGAAAAAAGGCCGCGGCGGACGGTTAGCGTGAAATACTGGAATCCGGTTACTGGTGCCACCTGGAGCGGTCGCGGACGCGAACCCACCTGGATCAAGGGGCAGGATCGCGAAAGTTTCCTCATTCAAACTTGATTTGCTCAATGCCGCAGACTTTATTACACCAGCGTACCGGTGCAGTGGGGTTGTCGTCGGCATTTTCACCACATTCGTCGAAGCAGCTTCCCGCCAGCCCTTTGGCTTACCGCGCCGTGATGTCACCGCGGCATCGATTGCAGGGTGGATTCCCCGCGAGATCTACCCGGTGATGGGCGGACATTTTCCCAGTGATGCTTGAGTGATCGGTATACGCCGCCGCATCGTTCGCAATTAGGTCAGGAAGCGGCATGCAGATGGCTCGCTTCGAGGCGGTGCCGAATCGGTCATCTGGCAGTGGGGTATATCCGATCACTTGCCGTTCAAACAAATTGCATTCTAGCAAACAACTCTGGCAGTCTGGCAAAGGGTGAGGGGCGTATCACGGCATACGCTCGGATAGTATGGGCATGCCGCCATGACGCTCAACAGTTGCTGCTTGGCTTCCTGCGTTACAAGCGCACTGGCGCTGCGCAATTGGCCACACATGGTCTACCAGCGTTGAGCCGATTCTTCGCGTGAGTCAGTGACACGCGGCAAACTCCGAGAAAGAGACAGCCCACTACGACGGCTTTCAGCAGTCACCGCTTCAATACTTCGACGTCGGCCCGAAGTCTGATGCACGATGGGTAGGCAGATCGCGGGCGGTGCGTGCAACAGAACGGTGCGTATCCGCTCTGGGGCGATTCGTGCCCAAATCACGATGTCGGGGAGGGCGCGCGGTTGACCACGAAGACGCGCTCGAGCTGTGCGTCAGGACAAGCCTGTTGATTCACTTGATCTCGGCTCCGTTGGTGATCGATGGAGCATTCGACTTTGTCGGGCCCGCTCTTATGTTCGCTCACATGGATACTCGCACGGCAGGTGATGGCGGGCCTATCGACTCCTTTGCCTTGAGCCCGGCCGTTTAGTGGCGAGTCGGCAATAGACGAGAGCAGGTCTAAGGTTCCGTTCCGATGCCCACATTGGAAGTGCTGATCACTTCGCGAGTTGTCTCGAAAAATTTGGGCGGGGTCGACACGGTGATGGCGCATGGATGAGCCAGGTCGTGAGCTGTTGCCCGTTTGGGTAAGTAATATGTTGGGGGAGCTGGGTTAAATGTGATTTATCACGGCAGTCGTACGGGGGTGGAGGTGGAATTTGGATAATTAATGGCGAATCAAATATTATAATATAAGAGAATAATAAAATAGGCCTGATGTTTTATTGGTGCGCAGATGCTGTCGAAGCCAGTGTCGAAAAGATGGTAACGCAGAGATGTCCGGCAGCATCATCGAACGAGTTTGGTGGCGTGATTTTGGTGTGGGAATTAAATAAGTAAAGAACGGGGAATTTATGCATTGTGACGAGACTCGCAATCTTGTTGATCACCTTCGGTTGACGACATCGGTGCACACGGCTCCGGAATCTCAATGGAAATTCTCCCCGCCCCATGTCGGGATCGGAGCAGCGTTGTTCGCGTTGCCCCAATGCGTCTCAAATATAGGCGTTGTTTGGATTCGAGATTGCATGCAGCTGGGTCGAGTCTGTATGGCGGAAGCTGTGATTGCTCAAAATGGAGCAGTCGATCTCTGGTGCCGAATGAGTTCGGTCGGACAATGGCGCGACATGTTGGTTCTCGGCATATCGTCGCGCAGCATTGCCGATCCTAGGTTTTTGCCGTTTCAAATGCCTCGGGAATCGCTGGCCAGCGATCCGAAGTGGATTGATTTTTTTCGTCAGCTATCCATCACACTCCCCAATGGAGAGCTGAGTATTGTGATTGAGCTTGATTCGAGGGAGCCATCGGCTGATGCGCTGTCAGAGTTCGTGCTGAAACTCATCGAACTGCTCGGAAGCAAGGTAAAGCTTATCGTGCTGACCGACACCGTTTTGCCGGGGAGCCTCCGAGATGCTGCTGCCGAGAATAACGGACCTATTGCGATTTCTCTTCAGAATTCTCGATTCAATCAGGCGCAGATTGGCTCGGTGTTCGGAATTGCTGCTGATTCCGAATGTGCCCGAAATTTATTTAACCTTTCCAATGGTTTAGCAGGACCACTGATGTTCCTTGCATCGTACGTGGAGTCATTTGAAAGTGCTCCTCTATTGATGAGGCAGAAAGCTATGCTCACCGGCCTTCCGTTCTTATATGCCGATGTCGAACGCTATCTTTCGAAAGAAAACATGTACGACGCCGTACTTCGGTGTGCATTTCTACCTGAAATAACAGCCGATAGCGCAATTGCCATAAGTGGATACAGGGATTGCGATAAAATCATTGCATCGTTATTCACGAAATTTTCCATTTCATGCCTTCGATCAAGCGGAACAGAGGGGTTTTCCTGGAATATTCTTTTCAGAAAATTCCTTCTTGAGGAGGCTAGGGTTCGATTTTCTCCCGAATGCGTTAGTGAACTCAGGAATCTTGCTTCTGATTTACTCACTGCCGAGAAGATGCATGAGTCACTGTTTATGGTCAACGTGGAGGCGGGCGATTGGGGCGGCGCGCGTGCCGTTATCTGTGACTATGCCCCGCACCTGTTGCGAGACGGGTTGGGCGCGAAGGTAAAGGAGTTGCTGATGGCATTGCCGGTCAACGTGCGTGATACGGATCCTCTGCTTCAGTATTGGCTGGCACGAAGCCTGCTCAATGAGGATGTGCCGGCGGCGAGCAGGATTTTCGAGGAAGCACTGCGGCGATTCAGTTCCATGGGGAAAGTATCAGACTACTTCAATTGTCTTGGATGGGCCTCGCTGGCTGTGTTGCTTTCAGAAGGAGTAGTCGAAAAAGTGCGCGACTGGCTCAATCGACTCAACGAGATTCTCGAATGGCATGAGGAGGAGCTCGGAGCGCGCAGCCGACTCCTCGGGCTATCGGCGATTTTGCAGGGCAATCAGAATACCTGGGCACTCCAGGCACGATTGTCGCGGTGTGCTTCCGAACTGGGGGATTTGCTCACTAGACAGCAATTTGACGATGAACTTAGGCTTATTGCAGTAACCGCTCTATTGTCGTACGAGGCTTCTATCGGCACGGCTGGGGTCGGCATGGCGATGGCACGCAAACTGATCCCACTGGTCCGTGAGGAGATTTATATATTCCCTCTGGTGGCGAGGTGGCGCTTGTCCCTTGCCGAATGCCTGCATTCGCAAGGCGATTACGACACTGCGTTGGAATTGCTTGACGCACTGCAAGAGCAACTGTCCGGTAAAGGACTGGAGAATTTGAGCGCATCGTGTACCTGGCAGCGACTACATATGATGGTTGATATGCGCGATCCACGGGCAATCCACGAAGTGGACGAAACGGCGAGAATCGCACAGGTGGTGCGTGATGCGCTCGTCGTGGTCGGTCATAAGGTTGCGAGGATTGGACTATTGCTGCAACAGGGTGAGCCTGCAAAGGCACTTCATCTGGCGCAAGCGGCAATGTCATTTGCTCAGGCACAAGGCGATTCGACAATGCGGTTTTACGCGTCGCTTGCGGTCGGCCATGCCCTTGTCGAGTCGGGCGATTGGGTGAGCGCCATGTCAATCGTTGATCAATTGCGGCTGGACGCCACGCATTTGGGAGATTGCCCGCGCCACGTCTACCTGCAGTTGCTTGTCGCACGGGTGGCCATGGAGCGCTCGGATCATGACGAGATGTGCGAGGCGTTGAATAGGGTCTTTCATCTGACGCGCACTCTAGACCGGTTTTGTAATCTCTTCGTCTCGCAGTCGATTCTGTCTTTCCTTTGCACTGTAGCGCTCGAATCCGGCGTCGCGGAGAAGGATGTGTCGACGGCCGTGCTCAGTCGTGATGTTGAGCCACTTGCCGAACGCTTGCACGAGCGTTGGCCGTGGCGAATCCGCATCTACACGCTTGGCGCGTTCATGCTCGTCAAGGATGGCGAGACAATCGAATTTAGTGGGAAAGCTCAGCGCCGACCATTGGACTTGTTGAAGATCTTGATCGCGTATGGCGGGAAGTCGGTCGACGTTAACATGGTAATGGGAGCGCTGTGGCCGGACTCGCAGGGAGATGCTGCACAGAAATCGTTCGATACCACGTTGCATCGCTTGCGAAAATTGCTCGCAGATGATGCGGTAACGCTCACGAATCGTTGTGTTTCTCTGAACACGAAAATGTGCTGGGTCGACATTTGGGAGTTCGAGCAACTTGTCTCGATGCCGGTACATTCTCAGGAATCTAGTAGAGAGGGGGCGTTGGGACGAGAAGTCGGTGCTGTAATCGATCGGGTCTTTCAGCTTTATCGGGGTGACTTTCTATGCTTTGAAGAAGAGCAGCAATGGGTTTTCGCTCCAGCGGACAAAGTCAAAAGTAAATTTATACGATTTGTCCGTAAGGCGGGAGATCTGTTGGAGCAGAGGGGAAACTGGTCGAAGGCGATCGAGGTATACCGGAGAGGAATTGAAGTGGACAACCTCTCCGAGGATTTGTATCGAGCATTGATGGAGAGTCAACGCAGGAGCGGTAGCGTGGCGGATGCATTGGAGACGTATCGGCGATGCCGCCGGATGTTGTCTGTTGTGCTGAGCATTACCCCGTCAGAGAAAACGACTGCGCTGTACAGGCAACTGATCGAATAGAGACAGGCATGAGATGAAGGATCGTGGGGCTGGGTCGTTTCCGTGGGCTGGGGCCAAACGCTGTTTCGAACGTCGGTCGGTGCGTGTCTGCTTGGGGAAATCGACACGGTCCGCCAGGCGAGCATGATTTCGTGCGAGTGCGCTTGGCGCCGTTTGTGCGGGAGTATTGCTGGCTTGCGTTATGCCCGCACACCAGCGCATTCGATATCTGTTGCCGTAAGTTAAAAGTGGGGCGCGGTCTCCTAGCATCCCGCGCTAGATTTCAAGAACTGGTCCTAAGCGGAAGTGTTCGTGATAGGGTTCTGTGTGCTGCGGCCGCCGACGGGCGGACTACAAGGATGGGTCATGGACACGCATGACATCGATGATCAAGTCGACGCCTGGAAGTTGGTGGGTGCACCTTCGACAGACTGGGCGGCTCGACGTCCCGCAGTTGAGATAAGTCTGCATGCAAGGTTGCGGGACACGCTTGAAGCGATCGGCTTCGATGCTCTGGTTGGCAACGCCGTGCGCGCGGAGGACGTATCCAGCCTTTTGGCGCGTGTTCGTCAAGCGCTTTTAGCGCTGGATGATTTGTGGCTCGAGTATGAGAGCGACCTCGGAAAAGCCAACGATTCTGCGATCAGCGCCGTGGGCGAACTCACCAGCGCATCGCTGATGAATCAGCTTGTGCAATATGTGCGCCAGCTCGAGCGCGCGTTCGGCGAGAACAGACTTCCTATATGGTCGGATGTGACGGCTGTTGCCATGTCTGCGACCCGATGGGTTGCGAGGTGGTCTTGGCTGCGCTATAAGCAGCCCGCCACGCGCGTATGGGCGAATGCGGCCTATCTTTATGAGGCATCTGAACGCTGGCAATTTCAGCATGCAGATCCGGCCTTGATCAATGCCGCTGAGCGTTCCCCGAGCGTCATGCATGAGTTGACGAGCCTTCTATTTGCCCAGTGGGTCTCGCCGTTATCACTTTCGCTTCCGGCTCAACTCCTGCTCGATCGAATGCTGCGTGATTCGGCGGCGCGGCCCGCTGTTTCAGCGGCGCCTACGTCACTGGAGGACGCTGCGTTCGATGTCGGTAGTGGCTTGATTTTGCTGCAGCGAGAGATCACCCCGACCCCGGCAATACGGTTCATTTCGTTCGGTCAACTCCGAGATGAGATATGCAAGCGAGCAACGCATCTGGTAATGGTTGACGTGACAAAAGCCGAGCCAGCCAAGCAACTGCTAAGAACCGTCGTCGGGCGACGCACGCGCAAGCTGAGCCGCCTAGGAAGCCGCGTTGAAATGTTGCGACGCGTACAGGTGTGCGTTGGATACAGGCAAGTCACGGCAAACCAGTGCGGGGACGTACAACGGTTTAGGGAGGCCTTCGTTCTTGATCGAAGCGAAGAGGGGTGTCGAATCAGGTTTGATCAGGCATCGGCAGAAACAAACCGGCTGTGTGTCGGTGCGCTCCTGCAGGTTCAGGGTGTTTTCGATGGTGAAGTCTGCATCGGGTTTGTGCGCTGGCTCAAACGGATCGACCCTGCCGGCTGGGAAGCCGGAGTCTGGCTGATCCGCGGTACCGTTCTCGTACGAAACATGCGGAATCAGCGTGGCGCTTGGCCAACTGGCGCCGTCAGTGAAGCCGTATCCATTATCGACGTCGATAACGCAGGCTCGGGATCGCCAACGCTGGCTGTTTTGCCGATGAATGGGGCCTCGGTTCAGCGGCAGCTCGTTTGCGATGAAGGGCGATTCCGTTGCAACGTTTTGTCGCGCTTCGAGGTCGGTGCCGATTTCGAGATTGCAGTGGTGGACTGCAGCAGCATGAAGCCAACGAAGTAGTTCGGCCAATTATTTAAGTCGGATTGTGCAGCGCGCGGCACAATGACGGCATGAATAACGGTGCGGATCGGAATGTAAATGAAGATATTCCAGAGCATTGATGTGCGATTTTGGATTTGGTGGGTAACGGTATCGTATTGGTTGAGTCCGGCGGCTGGATAACATATCTGAATGTCGCTGCATCCCACATTACGGGCTGATCGTTGTTTTGAGGCACTGGGGAAAGGTGTCGATGAGGTGCTCTGCAATTTTTGATGTAGATGGTGCGTCGTTATCCGTCGAGTCAAGCGCGAGTGCCCGCGTCGGGCGCAATCGTTCCTCGCTTCCGCGCGACAGAGAGCTGTATCGCGTCGTTATGCGTGTGAGGTAAGTCCCATTTTTTTGAGCCACCGATTGTACCGTTGAGTTCACGTGGCAAGGCAGATGATCGCCTCGAATTTCTGTGCCGAATAGTCGACGACGACGGTCGCCATGTATCGGCGGATCAATTCGTTGCCGATGTGGAGGCAAGCGGTCTCGGCGTTAAAATCGATCGTTTAGTGGTTAGGAAGGTATTCGAACGTCTTTGCCATGCGTACAGTGATGTCGGCTCTCGGGACTTGAAGTGCGCCAGTAGAAATAATTCGGCTACGTCGCTTGGTGGCGTCGAGATTATCGAGATTGTGAGAAGCGAGCTCAAGCATGGAATCATTCAGCCGGGACAGATATTTGGATCGAGGGTCACTTGTGGCGATGCTGTGGCTGGTTGGCATTGATTTTGCGCAAGGTCGCTTTCTCGGTCGGCCGATGCCGTTCGGCGTGAATTATCGGTGGGCGACTGCATAGTGCAAAGAGTGGATTATTCGAGATTTGAGGTGAGCAATGGATGACTGCGATTTCGGTAAGGTAATGACCCACGGTCAGTCGAAATTGATCGGCGCCACTCGCCCTGCATGTATCGTGACGCAAAGGGAAATCGAACGCGGTGATTCGTGCGTGATGCTGTTGACCGCACCGGCCTCATCGGAAGACTGTCCTTCGGGGCATGCAGGCCGCTTGCGGCCGAAACGATATGCGGCACCTCCTATTTTTGGCGAAAGCGATGGTGTCAACTGGCTCGGTCGGACGGTGCACGGAGGTCCACTTGATTTCATGCTCTTTTCTGTCGGGGGCGCTGATTGGGATTCGGCAGGGCAGGCACACCGGGGGCGCGGTCTTCGGGTAATAGACGGCGGGTTTCTTTCGTGGCATACGGCCGCGGCGCCGATGAGCGCCGTTTTTGTATTGCGCAAAGCTTGGTACGAGGTTCTCGACAATGCGATGGAGGCGTCGCCGCTGGAGACGAGGCGTGTCGCGATTCAGACCGAAGTGGCGCTTCGCTATTTGTGCGAGGGGCCGAGTAGTAGGCGACTAGGTCGACTTTCGGTGAACGCCGTTCCGATTGCCGACCCGTCTCTGATCGAGCGTCTGCTCGATCGGTCGTCTTCTCTCGATCTTCATCCGAACACGCGTATCGCTCTCTGGTGGTATGTCTTTTTGGGGCGGCAGGCGGGCTACTTGACTGATGTAGTCGTGGAGCAATTGATATTGCAATTCGTTCAACAAGCATTGTTCGAGCGTGCCTTGGGCTACCTGACTTGACGGCACGGCGGCCGATCGGAATTGCAGTAAGCAATAAGCGGGGCGCGCCGCTCGGCGAAAGTCTCGAGCTGCGCAAGTTTACGTGTTGTCGGCATGGTTCCGGGCGAGCGTGATGGTCGCGCGCGGAGCACAATGCGGCGCGCTTCGTGGTTCTTCCGCTTCCTGACCGGATAGGCCCTGGTGGCAGCCCGGTACTGAGTTCGTATGCCGTAAGCGCTTGTCTGCGCGGGTCGAGTAATGGCGTCGCGGTGCATTGAGTCTTCCGTGGGTTGCGTGGCAGGCGTAAGAACCATTATCAGAATGCGGCCTGTCCGACTGGCTCGCGTCTATCGGTATATCGAATAGCACCTTCTCACCATTCAAAGTAAGCGCCACCGAGGCGTAGCGGTTTGCGCTACTCGTTTGAGCCCATTCTGCGGTCAGTCGTCCGAATACCTTCCAATCGTTCTGTGAGGCCTCCACTCGATCACTGCGCAAGTACCACTGTCGATGCGACTCGCACCAATGATCAACTTGTTGCGGTTGAGATTGCCTGGCCGACTGGTCAGCAAGGTCGAGGCGCGTATCGAGGTAGCGCGTCACGGTGACGAAGAAGATCCTTCCTGTAAGTGATCGATAGGGGGCGGATCGGTAACGTGGCGAGACCGTATGGCGTTACCGGTGCGCCCGCAACTAGTTGACGTTGAGTGGAATTCGGAGGCCGGTGGACGTGGATTTTCGGACGCTATGCAGTCACCGAGTTCGAATATTCGTGACATGAGATTGCCGGTAGGAATCTTCCTGGTCGACGCTCGTCCACGGTCGGTGGTCTTCGGCACGCATCGTCCGGTGCGGCCGAAGTGGGCGCCTGGTGTGATGTCTCTTGCGCAAGCAGAAAACGTATCGGCCGCAGATGGCGTCACGTTAGTGATCCGCTTTTCGAAGCAATGGTTGACAGGGTCGACCGGATCGTTTGCTAGTTCCGATCCTGAAATTTTGGTGTGCTGGAAAACTAAATGAACGTGGCAGAAGACCGAACTGTCGGTATTCAGGGGAATCTCGAATTGTTCGACGGACTGATCGACGAGGCCCTTGCGTGCCTGCGCATCGGTAAGAATGAGCAGGCTGCACTTACTGCATCGGAGGCGGTGCGGCGTATTCCGTGGCATGCGCGCGCGCGGCTTATTCATGGCGTCGCGCTCGCACGGGTCGGACGATTGGATCGGAGTGTTGAAGAGCTGACTGTTGCGTCACGTCAATCGAGCGGTGATGCGGAAATTCGCTACAACCTCGCAGTGACCCTGCAGCAGGCGGGGCGAATCGACTCCGCCATGGTCGAGTACGCGGCCTGCCTGGCGATCGATCCATGTTGCGCGGACGCGTTGTGGAATTACGGAGAGCTGCTGCGCATTCGCGAGCACTTCGCTAAGGCAATGGAGTGTTTCGAGCGGCTGGAGAAACTGGAGGGCGGAAGAAGGCGCGACAAGATGGCTCACCGCATGGCGGTGTGCTGTAGCTGGCTGGCACGTGATGACGAAGCAACCACTCTCTTCGAGGAGCAGATTGCGCGTGACGACGAGCCGGTTACGCACTGGGAGTACGCGCACTATCTGCTCGCACGCGGAAAGTTCGAGGATGCCTGGCCGCATTACGCGCGACGCTTCGATGCCGGCTCGCACATTGGACTTCACCGCGTAGCGCTGGCTTATCCATGGTGGACCGGTCACTATGAATCGGATTCGACACTGCTTGTCGTAGGTGAACAGGGTGCGGGTGACGAGATCCTGTTTGCTGCCTTCCTGCCGGATCTTATTTCGCGAGCCAAGCAAGTGGGCATGCGCATCGTGGTGGCGTGCCGGGCGTCACTGATTCGGCTATTCGAGGCGAGTTTCCCCTGCGCTGTGCTCGTTGCGCACGAAGTGGCTCAGCCAGCGGATTTCGGCGGTATCCAACTGTCGCCGCGCACATTTCAAGTGATGTTTGGTGATCTTCCGCAGTTTCTGAAGAAGCCGCGGCCCGCCGCCTATCTGAGTCCTGCCCCGGAAGATGCGATCTATATGCACGAGTTGTTGCGCCGTGAGGAAGGTTTGCGCGTAGGACTCGTATGGTCGTCCAATCCGTTCTCACCACAGGCTAACCGTCGCCAGCGCAATGCAAACACGGCCATCTTGAATGCGCATCTTCAGGCGTTGCAGCATGACCATCCTGATATCCATTTTTTCAGCTTGCTGGATGAGCCGCACCGGGATGCGTTGGCTCAGCTTGCGGACGTGCGAATTGTCGACATGGCCGCGCACTTGACTGATTTCAGTCGGACCGCGGCGCTAATGAACGCACTGGACGTTGTGGTGACGGTATGCACGGCCTCGGCGAACCTTGCTGGTGCGCTCGGCTGCGACACGAGGGTGTTGTTGCAAAAGCACGCGGATTGGCGGTGGTGTAGCGACACCGCGTGGTACCCGAACGCAGTCACTTACCGACAGAAGGTTATGACTGACTGGTCGGAACCGATTGTATCGGTGTGCCGTGAGCTCAACCACTTGGCCGCAGCAACGAGCTGTCCGGCTCTCGAAAACGAATAAATCACTAAGCGGAAAAAATAATGAATAAGGCCTACAAGCTTGTATTCGATCGTCGGACCGGACGCGTCATGGTGGCCTCGGAGGAGGCTAAAAGTCATTCAAAGGGAAATGGCGGTGGGGTTGGTGGCGGTACCATCTCACTGACTGTCGCAGTTTCTCGAATCGCGCTTGCAGTCGCGTTCGCGGTATCGAATCCTGCTCACGCTGATACTACCAACGGTTCGGACGTTTATGGTACCGGCGTTACGGCTAGTAATGTTGGATTTAGCAATTCGTTTTATGGTAATGGCGCCGGTGAAAGTTACTCTGGCTCGGAGAATACCGGTTTTGGAGCCTCTGCAGGCGCCGCACTCACTGGTAGTGATAATACCCTCGAGGGCTATGTGGCCGGCCATTCTCTGACTGGCAATCTCAATACTGAGATCGGTAAGTCTGCTGGCGAATTTACTACGGGTAACTTTAACGTTGGCATCGGGGCCGGAGCGGGGCAAGGTGTAACCGGGGATCAGAATGCTAGTGTCGGTTATCAGGCAGGCGGCGGGGTAACCGGAAGTAATAACGCGACCTTGGGTTACCAGTCTGGCCAAGGAGTAATCGGATCCGACAATGCGGCCGTCGGGATGACAGCAGGTCAGTCGGTAACCGGATCTGAAAATGCGTTCCTCGGTCGCCAAGCTGGTCAGAAAATAACAGGAAGTGATAATACAGCTGTTGGTTTCCAGGCCGGTATGAATGTTATTGCCTCCAACACGGTTGCAATTGGTGCTCATGCAACTGCGTCGGGAGGCAGCTCGGTCGCTTTGGGTGCCTATAGCACGGACGGTGGTCAAGCAAACGTCGTTTCAGTCGGCAACAGTACGACCACCCGAAAAATTATCTTTGTCGGAAACGGCAGCACTGCGGCAGGCTCGACGGACGCGGTAAATGGTGCGCAGTTGAGTACGACGAACAGCAGCGTGACGTCGCTGTCGACGTCGGTTTCGACGGGCCTGAGTACGACGAACAGCAACGTTTCGTCGTTGTCGACGGGTCTGAGCACGACCAATAGCTCGGTGAGTTCGATCTCGACGGGCTTGAGCACGACGAACAGCAACGTTTCGTCGTTGTCGACGGGTCTGAGCACGACCAATAGCTCGGTGAGCTCGATCTCGACGGGCCTGAGCACGACGAGCAGCAACGTGTCGTCGTTGTCGACGGGTCTGAGCACGACCAATAGCTCGGTGAGTTCGATCTCGACGGGCCTGAGCACGACGAGCAGCAACGTGTCGTCGTTGTCGACGGGTCTGAGCACGACCAATAGCTCGGTGAGCTCGATCTCGACGGGCTTGAGCACGACGAACAGCAACGTGTCGTCGTTGTCGACGGGTCTGAGCACGACCAATAGCTCGGTGAGTTCGATTTCGACGGGCTTGAGCACGACGAACAGCACGGTTTCGTCGCTGTCGACGTCGGTGTCGACGGGCCTGAGCACGACGACGAGCAGCGTGTCGTCGTTGTCGACGGGTCTGAGCACGACCAATAGCTCGGTGAGTTCGATCTCGACGGGCTTGAGCACGACGGACAGCAACGTTTCGTCGCTGTCGACGTCGGTGTCGACGGGCCTGAGCACGACGACGAGCAGCGTGTCGTCGTTGTCGACGGGTCTGAGCACGACCAATAGCTCGGTGAGTTCGATTTCGACGGGCTTGAGCACGACGGACAGCAACGTTTCGTCGCTGTCGACGTCGGTGTCGACGGGCCTGAGCACGACGACCAGCAGCGTGTCGTCACTGTCGACGGGTCTGAGCACGACCAATAGCTCGGTGAGTTCGATCTCGACGGGCTTGAGCACGACGAACAGCAACGTTTCGTCGCTGTCGACGTCGGTGTCGACGGGCCTGAGCACGGCGACCAGCAGCGTGTCGTCACTGTCGACGGGTCTGAGCACGACCAACAGTTCGGTGAGCTCGATCTCGACGGGCTTGAGCACGACGGACAGCAACGTTTCGTCGCTGTCGACGTCGGTCTCGACGGGCCTGAGCACGACCAACAGTTCGGTAAGCTCAATCTCGACGGGCCTGAGCACGGCGACCAGCAGCGTGTCGTCGGTGTCGACGGGCCTGAGCACGACGACGAGCAGCGTGTCGTCGCTGTCCACGGGTCTGAGCACGACCAATAGCTCGGTGAGTTCGATTTCGACGGGCTTGAGCACGACGGACAGCAACGTTTCGTCGCTGTCGACGTCGGTGTCGACGGGCCTGAGCACGACGACGAGCAGCGTGT